>JAODNF010000138.1 GCA_025464915.1 Frankiales bacterium
GCAGTCGCAGCTGGTCGACGTCTCGGTGCTCGAAGCTCTCGCGCACGGGCTCGACCCGGCCTTCGGCATCGGCGGGACCGCCGCCGCTGGGAGGACGGCCTCCGAGGGCCCTTCCGGCCGGCCGGACGGGGCCCACCTCTACCCGGTGCTGGCGTGCGAGGACGGGCGGGTCCGGATCGCCGTCCTGGCTGCGCGTCAGTGGCAGGGCATGTTCGCGTGGCTGGGCGAGCCCGAGGAGCTGTCGGACCCGGCGTTCGCCTCGATCGTCCGGCGCAACAAGGACCGCGCGGTCCTGCGGCCCTTCCTCGAGCGGCACTTCGCGGAGCGCACCGTGGCGCAGGCGCTGGAGGAGGCGGCCGCGCACGGCGTCCCCGCTGCGCGGGTGGTGGAGCCGGAGGACGTGCACCGCAGCCCGCACGCGCGGGAGCGAGGTTCCTTTGTCCGGCGTTCATTGGCGGACGGCACCGGCGTCGCCGTCGCCGACGGCTGGGTCGAGGTCGACGGCGTGCGGGCACGACCGCAGGCCGACCGGGACCTGCCCGACTGGTCGACGACCCGACCGGAACCGGCGGGAGCCCTGACCCGCCCGCTCGAGGGCGTCAAGGTGCTCGACCTCGGGGTCATCGTCGTTGGCGCCGAGACCAGTCGGCTGCTGGCCGACCAGGGCGCCCAGGTCGTCAAGGTCGAGAACGCCGCCTTCCCGGACGGCAGCAGGCAGTCGGTCGGGCCCACGGGCATGAGCACGACGGTCGCGTGGGGGCACCGGAACAAGCAGTCGGTCGGGCTGGACCTGCGCTCACCCCAAGGTAAGGACCTGTTCCTCGCGCTCGCTGCCGAGGCGGACGTCGTCGTCTCCAACTTCAAGCCCGGCACCCTCGAGTCGCTCGGTCTGGGTGCCGACGTCCTGCACGGCGTGAACCCGCGGCTCGTGATCGCGCACTCCAGCGCCTACGGGGCGCGCGGGCCCTGGAGCAACCGCATGGGCTACGGCCCGCTCGTCCGGGCCGAAGCCGGCATCACCCAGCTGTGGAGCTACCCGGACGGGACGGGCGCCGACGGCGTCACCGTGTACCCCGACCACACCGCTGCCCGTGCGGTCGCAGCGGCCCTGGTCGCAGGACTGCTCCGGCGAGACGTGACCGGCGAGGGCTGCACCCTCGACCTCGCCCAGCAGGAGGTCATCGGTGTCCAGGTGCCGGCCGAGCTCGCCGCACCGGACGACGGCCAGCCGCTGGTCGACCCGGTGCGCAGCGAGGTCTGCGCCTGCGCCGGGGAGGACGACTGGGTCGCCGTCTCCGTGCGCGACGACGCGGATCGGGTGGCGCTGGCAGCTCTGCTCGACGGGCAGACGCTGGCTGTGTGGACGGCGGAGCGGAGCTCCGAGGAGGCTGCCGGCCTGCTGCAGGCGGCAGGCGTCCCTGCAGGCCGGATGAACCGCGCGCGCGAGCTCGCGCAGGACCCTCAGCTCTCGGCGCGCGGCTTCCTGCGGCCGATGGAGCACCCGCTGCTGACCAAGGAGCTGGTGGGGGAGAAGCGGCCCGCGCGATTCTCGACCCTGCCGGACCCGGAGGCACGGCCCGCACCGCTGCCGGGCCAGGACAGCCGGGCTGTGCTCGCTGACTGGCTGGGGCTCGAGACGGGCACCCTCGACGAGCTGGTGGAGCAGGGGATCGTGCAGGAGCCCGCCAACGACCCGGCGGTGGTGGCGTGACGCCCGGGCACGCGAGCCCGGGCCGCCGACCCGTCATCGCCGGGCTCGGCCTCACGGACGTCGGGAAGTTCTTCGGCCGCTCAGCCGCCCAGCTCGCCGCTGAAGCCGCCCGCCTCGCCGTCGCCGACGCGGGCCTGGAGCTCGCGGAGGTCGACGGGCTGCTCGTGTCGGCCGGCGTCACCCGCGGCGTCAACCTGTCACTGCACCGCGACCTGGGGCTGACCGACCTCGCCCTGCTGTCGGAAATGCAGGCCTTCGGCGCCACCGCGGGCGCGATGGTCGCCCACGCGTCGATGGCGATCACGTCGGGGACGGCGAAGGCTGTCCTCTGCGTCTTCGGGGACGACCCGCTCAAGGAGGGCCGCAGCGCGAGCGCGGCGTACGGACCTCGGCGCACGCCGTCGGGCTGGCGCGGGCTGCTGACGTCGGCGGGGATCAGCGGCGCCAACCCGCTCTACGCGCTGGCCGCCCGACGCCACATGCAGCGGTTCGGCACGACCACCGAGCAGCTCGGCCACATCGCCGTCGCGCAGCGGAAGTGGGCGGCGATGAACCCGGCCGCCCAGATGAAGGACCCCATCACGCTGGCCGACCATGAGGCCTCCCGCTGGGTCGCCGAGCCGTTCCGGCTGCTCGACTGCTGCCTGGTCTCCAACGGCGGCGCCGCGGTGCTCGTCACCAGCGCAGAACGGGCCGAGGACCTGCGGCAGCCGGCTGTGCCCGTGCTCGGCTGGGGGCAGTCGCACCCCGGACACCTGCAGCGACACCACGACGACTTCGGGCTGGTGACGGGCGCCGTCCGCTCGGGTCGCGCGGCGATGGGAATGGCCGGGATCACGGTGCAGGACGTCGACGTCGTCGAGCTCTACGACTGCTACACCTACACGGTGCTGGTGTCGCTGGAGGACTACGGCTTCTGCGGCAAGGGCGAGGGCGGTGCCTTCGCCGCGAGCGGCGCCCTCGGGCCGGGCGGGACCCTGCGACTCAACACCGGCGGAGGCCAGCTGTCGGGCTTCTACCTCTGGGGCATGACCCCGCTGCACGAAGCCGTGCTCCAGGCCCGCGGGCAGGCGGGCGAGCGCCAGTCGCCTGAGCACGAGGTCGTGCTGGTCTCCGGCAACGGCGGTGTGCTCGACCACCACGCGACCCTGGTCCTGGGAGGTGCCGCGTGAGCCTGGGACCGGTCTCGCGCAACGACGAGACGGCAGCCTTCTTCGACGGGACCGCGCGGGGCGAGCTGCTGCTGCGCACCTGCCCGAGCGGCCACTGGTCGGAGCCGGAGGCCGCGTGCTGCACCACCTGCGGGGTCACCGATCTGTCGTGGTCTGCCTCGAAGGGCACCGGGCGGGTCGTCTCATGGTCTGCAGTGCACGGCCGACCGCGAGACGACGGGTCCGCCGATCGGCGCGTCATCGCCGTCGTCGAGCTGGACGAGGGCCCGTGGTGGTGGACCGCTCTGCAGGACGTCGAGCAGCCGTCCGAGGGACTGCGGGTGCAGGTCGCCTTCACCGTGCCGGCCGAGGACAGCGAGACCGTGCCCTACTTCGTCCCGGCCTGATCGCCGGCCTGATCGGTCGACCCCGCCGGTCGCAGCGTCAGGGCGCGGACTGTGAAGTCCCACACGAGCTCGCGCGCCTCCTCCGGCCGCAGGGCGGGCGGCACCGCGGTCAGCTGCTGCAGCACCGAGCGGGTCAGCAGGATGACGGCACTGGCGTCACGACCCGGCCGCACGTGCGGGTGGCCGTCCTGCTGCAGCCGGCGCAGGACCTCGACGAGGGGCGGGAGCAGCAGCGCGACCAGGTCCACGACGCCCTGCGGGTAGGCCTGCCGCACCTCCTGCCAGTGCCACGTGAACGCCGCTTCGTGGGCACTGCGGTCGGGGTCGACGTCCAGCATCACGTCGAGCCATCGGCTCAGGGCCTGGAGCGGCTCCTGCTCGGTGGCCACCGCTGCTGCGGTCCGCTCGGCCAGCAGGGCGTAGTGCTCCTCCATGAGCGCCTTGAGCAGCGCCGGCTTGTCCTCGAAGTGGCGGTAGAAGGCGCGGGTCGACAGCCCCGACTCGCGCAGCACGTTCTGCAGCTTCAGCCCGTGCACCCCCGACCGGGAGACGACCGACCGGGCAGCCGACATCGCGCGCTGCCGGTCGTTCGCGTCGTCGCCGTGGGCCACGGCGCACAGGCTAGGGCGCGCCGCCCTCGGTGGAGGCGCAGCCCCTTCTCTCAGCGCGAGCGGAACGAGGCGGCGGGGACGAGCGGGACGACCAGGCGCGACGGGTACGCGGGCCCGTGGGCGACCCACATCGTCTCGCCGGCCATCTTCGAGATCTGGATCGCCGACGGCAGCGTGCCGGCATCGGTCACCGAGAGCACCAGGCGCAGGCGATCGCCCTTGCCGAGCACCACGGCGGCAGGGTTGATCTCCACGAGGTAGCGCTCGACGTAGCCGGAGCGGACCGGCTGGGCGGCCTCCGCGGTGTCGGGGTGGAAGGGTCGCACGACCAGGCCGTTGCCGCCGTAGACCGTGCGCCGGGGATCGATCGCGCGGTTGGAGGCCCGCAGGACGCCGGTCTCGAGGGCCTGCGAGGTCCCGTCAGGGTGCACGACGGCCAGCGTCGCGGCGAGGGAGCCGTCACTGCGGTTGAAGGTGGCCCACAGGTCTGCGGTGATCAGGCCGGCCAATCGCTGCTCCGACGCCAGCGGCGGGCTCGTGTAGGTCAGTGAGGTGGCCTCGGCGATCCGGTTGTCCGAGGAGCACACGGGCAGCTCCTGCCCCCCGATGCCCGGGCCGTTGGCGTTGAAGGCCGAGCCGCAGGCGGCGTTGGCCGGGACGTACGGCGTGCTCTCCCGTCCTGCCGTGCGGGGCGGTGTCGTGCTGAGCGAGCCGTCGTGCAGCGACTGCGAGGTGCCGCTCGGGGCGGACCCGAGGTAGTAGGAGGTGTAGCGGGTGCCCCGGACTGGGAACTGGTCGGCGTGCCACCAGCTGCTCCCGTTCGTCGGGAACAGGTTCACGTCGGGCATCCTGTCCACGCCGTTGCGGACGCCCTTGAGGTAGTGGTCGAACCACTTCTTCACGAGGGCGTCGCGACCGCCGTACAGCCTGTCGAGGTGCGTCGGCCCGCAGTGGTAGCCGGGAGACTCGATGACCACCCGCTTGGCCGCGTTCTTCAGCGCCATGAAGGTGGCGAGCGCGCCCCGCTGGATGCTGACCAGGTCGGAGGCGGCGGCGGTGAGCATCACCGGCGTCCGGACCAGCGGCGCGTACGGGTCGAAGGCCCGGTCCTTCCAGAACTGCCCGTAGTAAGCCAGGGGACCGTCGGTCTGGAAGTCCCGCGCGAAGTCGACGTACTGCAGACCGCCACCGGCCTGGTCCAGCACGGCTTGACGCTGGTCCGGGTTCGTCGGGTCGTTGCCGGAGGTTCCCTCGTAGATCAGCGCGGGGGCTGCCAGCGAGATGGCGCCGGAGCCGGCACCGCCGGGCCCGTAGGAGACGTCGCGGTACTGGTCGCCGCCCGGCGGCGAGTCCGCCCAGGTGGCGTAGATCGCCTTGCGCTTGCCCTGCGCCAGCCGAACCTGCTCACCCTGCAGCGTCGACTCGGCCGACATGCCGAGCGCGGAGCAGCCGATGTTGCCGACCTTCCCGTTGGACCACGGCTGCGCCTGGATCCAGTCGAGCAGGTCCTGTGCGTCGCGGGCGATGGACGGTCCTGACAGGTCGCCGGTGCCCTGGCTGTTGCCTGTGCCGCGCTCGTCGACCACGATCCGCACGTAGCCGTCCTGGGTCAGGTCGGCCTCGCCTGAAGAGGGATCGGTGCAGGACGGGCTCCCGGGGGTGCCGCCGCCGACGATCGCGGGGGCCGAGCCGTTCTTGCCGTACGGCGTGACGGACAGGACGACCGGGTAGCGGCCGGGCTTCGCCGGCAGCTTGACGTTGGCGCTGAGCAGCGTCCCGTCATCCATCGGGACGGCGACGTTGCAGAGCAGACGCGGCGTCGCGCTGCTGGCCGTGGGAAGCGGCAGCCCCGGCACTCCCAGGACCAAGCCGACCGCGCCGGCGGTGACGGCTGCACGCGTGGACGTTCGGGCCAAGAGACGTGCCGGCATGCTGGGTCCCTTTCGAGGGTGCTTCACGGGCGTGTCACCGTGTTCTCCCTCAGGGCAGGCCCTCCTCCCGGTCCGGCTGAGAGAGTCCTTTTCACTCAGCCGGCAAGGGCTCCAGCACGCAGGTCCGGTAGATGACCGACCACACCGTGGCCACGGCTTCCTCGTGACCGAGCGCGTTGCCTGGGGCGACGAGCTGTGCCTGCACAGCACGCGTGAGCATGAGGAAGGCGACGCCGTCGAGCCGAGGTCGCACATGCGGGTGCCGCTCCTGGACCCGGCGCAGAGCGAGCACGAGCGGCTCGAGGACCAGCGCGACGGCCTGCTCGATGCCATCGGAGTAGAGACGGCGTGCCTCGAGGCTGTGCCAGATGAGAGCTGCGTCCAGCGAGGGCCGCTCACTGGACCCGCTGTCGAGCATGACGACGACCCAGTCGTGGAGGGCCGCGACCGGGTCGGGGTTCGCTTCCAGGGCCGCGCGCGTCCGCTCGGCCACGTCGTGGGAGGACTGCTCGATCAGGGCCCGGACCAGGTCGTGCTTGTTGCCGAAGTGCCGGTAGAACGCCCGGGTGGACAGCCCTGCCTCGCGGAGGACCGACTCGACCTTCAGGTCACGAAGACCGCGGGTGGTCAGCAGCCGCCCTGCTGCGCCGAGGGCGCGCTGCCGGTCGTCCGCCACCGTTGCCACGTCGATCCCGTCCCGGTCAGCTGAACCGACGGGTGGCCTCGGCCTTGCGGACCTCGCGGAACGGGACGTCACGGTCGACCTCAGGCTCCTTCGGGAGCCCGAGGACGCGTTCGCCGAGGATGTTGCGCTGGATCTGGTCGGTGCCGCCCCCGATGGATGTCACGAAGGCGGCGAACGCCGAGCGGTTCACCTCCGACGCGACCGGGTGCTCGGGCCCGTCCAGGAGCACCTCCGGCCCGAGCATCGTGGCGGTCAGCTGGACCGCGGTGTGGACGATCCGCGACATCGCGAGCTTGCCGAGCGAGGCGACGGGCGACGCCGCGCCGTGCCCCCGCTCAGCGCGGGCACGCAGGCCGTTCCATCGGTTCACCTGCTCCAGCGTGTACATCTGGGCGACCCGTTGCCGGATCTCGGTGTCACGTGGTTCCTGTCGCGCGAGCTCGAGGTAGTCGACACCGCCGATCACGCGGGTCCACGGCGACTCCGGGTCCGGCGTACGGGAGCCACCGCCCCCGCTCGACTCGCTGCCCATGATCTGCCGCTCCAGGCCGAGCGCGGTCTGCAGGACCCGCCACCCGCCGTGCAGCTCGCCGAGCAGGTGCTCGCGGCCCGCGCGTGCGTCGGTCAGGAACACCTCGTTGAAGTGCGCACCCCCGGTGACCTGCGGGATCGGCCGGACGTCGACGCCGTCCTGGTCCATCGGGAGCAGGAAGAAGCTCACCCCCTTGTGCTTGGGGACGTCCCAGTCGGTGCGCGCGAGCAGCAGGCCGACCTGGGACTCGCGCGCGCCCGACGTCCAGACCTTCTGGCCGTTGACGAGCCAGCCGTCACCGTCCGGCTCCGCGCGCGTCTGCACGGCCGCGAGGTCTGAGCCGGCGCCCGGCTCGGAGTACAGCAGACAGCCGCGCCAGGCTCCGCTGACCAGCTTGCGCAGGAAGAGGTCCTGCTGCTCCTCTGTGCCGTGGGCGAGCACGACGCCCGCGAACAGGTTCGTCACGTCCTGCCCGGTGCCGCGAGCGCCGACGGCCCGGAACTCCTCGTTCACGACGCGCCGGGCCGCCCGTGGCAGACCCCGTCCGAACCTGCCGACCGGCCACGTCGGTGCAGCCCAGCCGGAGTCCGCGAGCAGCTCGTTGAAGGCCCGCTTGTCGCCGTTCGGGTCCCAGTGCTCCGCGAGCCAGGCCCGGACCTCTGCGCGCGCCTGCTCCAGGTCCACCGTGGCGTCGCTGCTCATGCGATCTCCCTCAGACCCAGGCGCTGAGCCAGCAGCTCGCGGTGCGACCGCGGGTCGCCGAACAGCTGCTGCCCTGCCTTCGCTCGGCGGAAGTAGAGGTGCGCCGGGTGCTCCCACGTGAAGGAGATGCCACCGTGGACCTGCATGCCGTCGGAAGCCGCTTGCAGCAGCACGTCGGCGGTGTAGGCGCGGGCAAGGGGGGCGACGCGCTCCAGCTCGTCAGAGCCCTCGTCCGCTGCTGCCGCGGCGTAGTACACGGCCGAGCGCGCCGACTCGACCTCGAGCAGCAGGTCGGCGAGCAGGTGCTTGATGGCCTGGAACGAGCCGATCGCTCGTCCGAACTGCACGCGCTCCTTCGCGTACGCCACCGCGAGGTCCAAGGCCTGCTGAGCGCTGCCCAGCAGCTCGGCCGCCTGCAGGACGTCCAGCAGGTCGTGGGCGCGGCGGAGGTCACCGTCCAGCACGACCGCCGGGGACTGCTCGAGCGTCACCACGGCCAGCTTGCGGGTGCGGTCGAACGCCAGCTGAGGCTCCCGGGTCGCGGCGGTGTCGAGATCCACCGCGTACATGTCGTCGGCTCCGAGGACGAGGAGCACCTCCGCCGAGGAGCCATCCACCACGTAACGGGTCGTCCCGCTGAGCAACCCGTCGTCGACGGAGCAACCCCCGTCCCAGCTCAGCGCGACGACGGCACCGTCAGCGAGCCGGGCGAGCAGCGCGTCGGAGCGCGGGCCCGGGCACTCCCTCAGCACCGCGGTGGCCATCAGCGAGGACAGCAGCG
This sequence comes from Frankiales bacterium, assembly GCA_025464915.1. Taxonomy (GTDB): domain Bacteria; phylum Actinomycetota; class Actinomycetes; order Mycobacteriales; family SCTD01; genus RYN-111. The sequence continues at coordinate 8,512 of JAODNF010000138.1, forward strand.
GCCCGCCGTACAGAAACCGGCCTGCCTCCTCGAGGACGATCGCCGCGTCGGTCCAGCTGGCTCCGGACCCGTTCAGGTCGACCGGGACGGCGAGCCCGGCCAGACCGAGCTCGTGCACGGCTCGCTGCCAGGCGCCGCGGTCGAAGCCTGCGGGCTCGCCCAGCTGGGCGCGCACGGCTGCCTCGGACGAGACCTCGCTGAAGAAGCCCTGCGCAGCGGCGTGGAGCGCACGCTGCTCGTCAGTCACGTCGAACGCTGCCACACGCCGGTCCCTTCTCGAATGAGGTAGATCATGCAACTCACCAATGCGTTCCACGAGGCCCTCCCTGAAAGCACCGTTCTCGCTCAGCCGCTGTCGCGCGCGACCTCTTCGCGCAACAGGAACTTCTGAACCTTCCCGGCAGGCGTCCGCGGCAGGGTGTCGCGCAGTCGCAGGCTCTCCGGTGTCTTCTGCCGGGCCACTCCCGCCAGCCGGAAGTGCTCGTGCACCTCGGTCAGCGTGAGTGTCCCCTCGCGCAGCACGACGATCGCGCAGGCGCGCTCGCCCAGGCGCTCGTCGGGTACGCCGACCACCGCCGCCTCGGAGATGCGCGGGTGCTCGAGCAGGATGTCCTCGATCTCCTTCGAGGAGAGGTTCTCGCCGCCTCGGATGATGATGTCCTTCTTGCGGTCGGTGATGGTGAGGAAGCCGTCGGGGTCGAGCATGCCGATGTCCCCCGTGTGAAACCACCCATCGCTGAAGGCCTCCTCGTCCAGGGCGCTGTCGACGTACCCGAGGAAGAGCTCAGGCCCCCTCGTCAGCAACTCCCCCTCGGTGGCGTCACGGCCTTCCTCGTCGACGATCCGCACCTCGTTGCCGGGCTGCACCCTCCCGTCGGTTCGGGCTCGGTGCTCCAGGTCGTCGTCCGGGTGGCCGCAGCTCACCGTCGGGTGCTCGCTCGAGCCGTACGACCGGTAAGCCGTCACTCCTGCTGCCGCCGCGCGACGCACGAGGGCGGGCGGTACCGCGGCAGCTCCCGTCAGGAAGTCGCGCATCGTGGCCAGCGAGGCCTCGCCTCGGTCCCTGGCGTCGAGCAGCCCGGCCAGCTGCACCGGCGCGCCCGCCGTGGAGGTGAGGTCATGGGCATCGATGAGGCGGGCCGCGCGCGCCGGGTCCCACGCCTCGAGGACCACGGTCGGTGCGCCGTGCACGAGGAGCTTCAACAGGCCGAGCAGCCCGGCGACGTGCCCTGGAGGGAACATGGCCAGCTGTCGCACGCCGGTGTCGCCGGGACGATGGAGGGCGGGCGACATCACCTCGGCCATGAGCGAGCGGTGGCTGTGCTGCACGCCCTTCGGCTCGGCCGTGGTGCCCGACGTGTACACGATCAGCGCGCGGTCGTCGGGCGCGACAGCGACGGGGGCGGCAGGCACCGAGCGCTGCAGGCTGGAGGGCGTGAGCAGCAGAGGCACGGGGGGCACCTCCACGGTCTCGCGGGCGATCACCGCGCGAGCCCGTGACTGGCGCACGATGAACTCCAGCTCGCGCCGGCCGTAGATCAGGACCACAGGCAGCAGCACCGCGCCGGTCAGCGCGACGGCCGCAGAGGCGACCGCACCGTCGTAGCTGCCGGGCAGAGCGACCGCGACGACGTCGCCCGGCCTGACGCCGCTCTCCTGCAGGAAGCCCGCCACGCGCTCCGCGTCGGACACCAGCTCCACGAGGGAGACGCGCCGCTCGGCGCCGTCCCCGCCCGCGAAGACGACCGGCGTCTCGGGATGGGTCAGGGCCGCTGCCCGCACGGCTTCCGGCAGCGTGCCGTTACGGGACAAGACCACCCCAACCTCCCTTGACAACAGGCCACCTAGTGCACGTAGATAGATAGGTGAGCCGACTCGCGATCGCAACACCCGTGTGTCTCCTGATGCTGCTGACAGGCTGCGGCAGCCAGCTGTCCGAGAAGGAGATCGCGTCGCGCACCGCAGGGAGCGCGCAGCTCAGCGCATCCAACGCCGGAACCTCCGGCGGGGCAACCGATGCCGGCGCCGGCAGCGGCACCACGGGCACAACCGGCACGACCGGGACGCTCAGCACGACGGGATCCAGCGGCACTGCCGCGACCGGATCGTCCGGCGCGACGTCCGGCAGCGCCGGGAGCACGGGGAGCACGGGGAGCACCGGGACGACGGGCTCGTCGGGGAGCAGCTCAGGTGCCGGTGGCTCCTCCACGGGGTCCCAGGGCGGCCCGGACATCGTCGTCGGCAACGTCGGCACCGTGTCCGGCGTCGCGGGGGTTGCGCTCGGACCGGTCCAGCGCGGCGTCGCCATCTGGGCGAAGTACGTCAACGCGCACGGCGGCATCAACGGCCGCAAGGTGGTGCTGAAGGTGGCGGACGACAACAGCAACTCGGCGGACTACCAGCGCTACGTCAAGCAGATGGTCGAGCAGGACCACGTCGTCGCCTTCCTCGCCAACGAGGACGCCCAGACGGAGTCGACGTCCACGCTGAAGTACCTCGAGGGCAAGAACATCCCGCTCGTGGGCACCGACACGGGAAGTGCCTTCAACTTCTCCAGCCGCGTCGTCTTCCCGCAGGCCTCGGCCGGCATCGGCTACACGCAGATGTCGGTAGCGGTGTGGGTGAAGCAGGGCCTGAAGGACGGCAAGTCGAAGTTCGGACTGGTCACCTGCCAGGAGGTGGCGGCCTGCAACACCGTCTACTCCAACTTCGACTCGCTCGTGAAGAAGTACGGCGGCGACCCCGTCTACAAGGGCCAGACGTCGCTGGGAGCTCCGAGCTTCACCTCCGAGTGCCTGGCGGCCGTGCGCGCGGGGGTCCAGGTCCTGGCCTACGTCGGCGACCCCAACAGCCTGACCCGACTCGCCTCCTCATGCCGGTCGCAGGGCTACAAGGGGGTCTTCGCCGCGCCCGGCTCGATCGTCATCGGCTCGCAGGCGCAGGACGCGAACCTGCAGGGCACCTACATCGACGTCAACGTGACGCCGTGGCCGCTGGCTGCGACGGCGGAGCAGAAGGCGTTCCAGCAGGCCTTCAGCCGCTACTCCGGCACCGACGGCCAGCCCGCCGGCGGTGACATGGTCGGCTGGGTCGCCGGGCGACTCTTCGAAGCGGCCCTGCGCGGTGCCAAGGGCACGATCACCGGGCAGAGCGTGATGAGCGGCCTCTACACGCTGCGGGGCGACACCCTCAACGGCCTGACCGGGCCGCTGACCTACCACGCCGGCAAGCCGGCGACGCCCTTGACCTGCGGCAGTGTCGTCTTCATCCAGGGCAGCAAGTTCGCCGCCAGCGGAGACGGGAAGCTGACGTGCTACTAGCCCGGCGAGCAGCTCCGCGTGCCCTGTTCGCACTGGGGCTCGCCGCCGCCACGACCGTCGCGCTCGGCGTCGCAGGTCACGCCGGCACCACCCTGACCTTCGACGCGTCGGCGGACGCCTCTGCGCAGCACCTCCTCGTGCACGTGCCGGGCGCCCCGCTGACCGACGACCTCGTCGACGCCGGTGGCAACCGGGCCGTCGCTCGCGTGAACAGCCTCGGCACCTCCCAGACCCGTGCTGCGGCGCCCCACCCCGGCGACCTGGCCATCTCGGCACCGGGCCTCGTGGGGGGGCTCGCGCCGCTGCCGGTGCCCCTCCCGGCGTACCCGCTCGTCGCTGACTCCTCGTTCCCGTCCACGCCGGCGAGCGACAGCTCGCAGGGGCCGCTGATCCTCACCGCGGCCAGCACCGCCGACACCAGCAAGGGCGCTGCGGACGTCCAGCCCGCCACGGCGGGAGCCGCCGGCGCGACGTCGCACGTCGACATCGTCACCAGCGCGGACAAGGCCACGGCCACGGCGAGCACGACGGTGCACGGCTTCAGCGCCGGGCCGCTGGTCATCGACGGGCTGAGGTCGACAGCCACCGTGACGCGGACGGTCTCCGGCGTCACGCGCAAGGCGGAGCTCACCGCGGCGGAGATCACGGTGGCCGGCACCGGGCTCACGGTCGACTCGAGGGGGATCACGCTCGCGGGGACGGCCATCCCGCTGACGGCGGTCGCGCCCGTCGTCGACGCCCTGAAGGCTGCGGGGATCCGCCTCAGCTACGTAGCGGCCACCGAGACGAAGGACAGCATCTCCGCCCCGAACCTCGCCGTGCAGCTGACGATGCCGGTGCCGCCCAATCCCGCGCTCGCCGTCCCGAGCGTGACCTACACCGTCCTGCTGGGGCAGGCGTCGGCCACGGTGCACGGGTCCGCCTTCGAGGACCAGGTGGGTGGCGGTTCCACGGGTGGTGTCGACCCCGGGACCACCTCGGGCTCTGCGGGGTCGACGGCGGGTGGCACGTCGACCGGCGATCCCACCGGGCTGACGGGTACGCCGTCGCTGCCGAGCACGTCGGGAGGCGACGGCGTGAACCCGGTGCCGCCACCGAGCGTCCCAGGCACGTCCACGTCAGGCGGCTCCAGCCCGCAGCTCGCCCAGCAGGCGTCAGTGACCCCCGTCGCCTGGTCAGCGACCTTCTACCTCGCTCTGGCTGGTGCCGCTGTGCTCGTCGTCGTCGTCCTGACACTCGTCCGCTACCTGGGGGTGCGCTACCCGTGAACCGCTCCGCTCTGCTCCGTGCGCACTGGGACCGGGCCACGGCGCTCGTGCTCCTGCTGATCGGCGTCGTCGTGCTGGTCATCGGCTGGTTCGGTGTCAGCGACGTGCCCTTCGCCTCCCAGCAGATCCCGTACGTGATCAGCGCAGGCATCGGCGGGGTCTTCTTCCTCGGGGTCGCCGGCACGCTGTGGCTCTCCGCCGACCTGCAGGACGAGTGGCGCAAGCTCCACCTGCTCGAGCAGGCCGTTCGGGAGCTGCCGGCCCCCACGGGCAGCGCCGCAGTCGACCGCGATGAGCTCTTGCGCGCGCTCGGGGAGCGGCTCGTGGCCGGGACCGCGCCGGCTGCTCGCCGCACGCGCTCATGACCGCCGCGGTGGCCGCATCCGTCGACAGCAGCCACGCCCTGACGCGCGAGCGCCGAGACCACCCCTCCCTCGACATCCCGTGGCCCTACGCGACGGTGCTGGTCGTCGCCGGCTTCCTCGTCGTGGCCGTGGCACTGCTCGTGACGGCGTGGGGCGGTGCCAGCCGGCAGGCCGATCCCCGGGACCAGGTCCTGTGGCTGAACCTTGCCGTGCTGGCGGTGAGCGTGCTCGGAGCCGGCTGCGCGGTGTGGCTGCTGGTGGGTCGCCGGTCGGTGACGGCGCGGTCACGACAGGCCCAGCAGGCGATCGTCCTCGCTCTCGGTCTAGACCGCGGACCCGACGCTGTCGCGTCAGCCACCGGCTTGGTCACTGCGGCCGGCCTGACGCGTCGGCACCACGTCGACTGCCCGCTGATGTCAGGTCGCTCGCCGCTGCCGACGGGCGGCGAGCTGGACTCCTGCGGGGTCTGCGGCTCGTGATCGACCTGATCCCCACCTTCCTGGTGGCCGGGCTCGTCATCGGCTCCCTCTACGGCCTGGCCGGGATGGGCCTGGTGCTGACCTACTCGACGAGCGGGCTGTTCAACTTCGCCCACGGAGCCGTCGCCGCCGTCGGTGCCTTCGCCTTCTACTCCTTCCACGAGCAGCTGGACCTCCCGTGGCCGCTGGCGGCGCTGCTGGTGCTGGGGGTCGTCGCTCCCGTGCTCGGCCTAGTGCTCGAGCGCATCGCCTTCGGTCTCGCCGCGAGCCGCCCCGCGATGAAGGTCGTCGGCACGGTGGGCGTTCTGCTGTTCACCGTCGGCGCCCTGCAGCTGGCCTACGGTGTCACGCCTCGGCAGCTCCAGCACTTCCTCCCGCAGGACCAGGCGAAGGTCTTCGGCGTCTACGTCAGCGTCGAGCAGGGCATCGATGCGGGGCTGGCCCTAGTGCTGGCGCTCGGGCTCGCCTTCCTGCTGCGGAGCACGCAGACCGGACGGTCGATGCGTGCGGTCGTGGCCGATCCGGACCTGCTCTCCCTCACGGGGCAGGACCCCCTGCGCGTGAGGCGGCTGGCCTGGATCCTGGGCGCGCAGCTGGCTGCCCTCTCCGGTGTCCTGATCGCCACGACGGTCGGCGTCGACGCGCTGGTCCTGACGCTGCTGGTGGTGAGCGCTTTCGGCGCCGCAGCGGTCGGTCGCTTCCGCAGCCTGCCCCTCACCTTCCTGGGCGGCTTGGCCGTCGGCGTGCTCGCCGAGGAGACCCGCAACTTCGCGGCGGCGCACACGTCCTTCAACAGCCTTCCGGACGCTGCTCCGTTCCTCGTGCTCTTCCTCGTCCTCGTGCTGACGCCGAAGGGGAAGCTCGTCGACGCGGCTGGTCGCGCTCGGGTCGGGGTGACGGCAAGGGTCATGACCAGGACGCAGTCCGTCGTCATCGGTGCAGTGCTCCTGGCGGTCGGGGTCTCTGCGCCTGCCTGGACGGGCTCTCGGCTCGTCACCTGGTCGCAGGCGCTCGCCTTCGTGCTCATCTTCGCCAGCATGGGCCTGCTCGTGTGGACGTCGGGCCAGGTCTCGCTGTGCCATGCGGCCTTCGTCGCCATCGGCGCGTCATCCCTGTCGCACCTGACGGGCGAGGCCCACCTGCCCTGGTTGGTCGCCCTGCTGCTCGCGGGGCTGCTCGTCGTCCCGCTCGGTGTGGTGGTCGCCCTCCCCGCGGTCCGGGTCTCGGGGCTGTACCTCGCCCTCGCCACCTTCGGGTTCGGCGTGCTGATGAAGGTGCTTGTCTACAACCGCGGCTTCGCGTTCGGGAAGACCGGAGGGGTGGAGATCCCTCGACCTGGTGGGTTCACGGGGGACACCGCGTACTACTACGTCGAGCTGGTCGTGGTCGCTGCCGGGCTCGCGCTCGTCGGGCTGGTGCTGCGCAGCAGGGTGGGTCGGCTGCTGCGGGCGCTCGCTGACTCCCCGACGGCTCTCGTGACCTACGGCGCAGAGGTGAACCGGCTGCGCGTCGCTGTCTTCGGGCTGTCGGCGATGCTCGCCGGGGTCGGCGGCGGTCTGCTGGGATCGGTGACGCTGTCGGTCTCGAGCATCGGGTTCGACCCCTTCACCTCGCTGACCTGGCTCGCCGTCCTCGCCCTCGTCGGCACCCGCGCCGGACCCGTACCTGCCGTCGCGGCAGCCGCCGTGCTGGTGCTCGCCCCGGCCTACCTCCCGTCGTTGAGCTCCGCGGCGTTCACGATGGCCTTCGGCGGGTCTGCCCTGCTCGCCGCGGTGCTCGCCGACCGGGCTCCGGGATCCGGAGGGCCGCGCACCGCCGACCGCGTCGCCGTGCCGCGGACGACGAGGCTGCGGGCGGAGGCACCGGCGTGACCGCCGTCCTGAGCGTCGAGCAGCTGCAGGTCCGCTTCGGCGGCCTCACCGCCGTCGACGACCTGTC
>JAODNF010000142.1 GCA_025464915.1 Frankiales bacterium
CCGCTACGGCCCGGAGATCGCCGACGCCTTCGTCTCGGCCTACAACGTGGCGGCCCCTTGGGTCGTCGATACGGCGAACTTCGTCGCTGACCAGGTCGTCACCGGCTTCAACACGGCGATCGCCGGCATCACCTCCGGGTTCAACGACGCGATCGACACGCTCGTCGGCGCCGGCTACAGCGCGCTGGAGCTCGGCAAGACGCTCTTCAACGCCTTTGCCGCCGGCCTCGACACGACGGTCAACGCGCTGGTCGGCTTCGGCTACCAGATCGGTGACATCGCGACCGCCCTGTTCGACGGACTGAAGGTCGGTCTCGGGGTTGCTGTCCAAGCCCTCAAGGACACCTACGCGTTCGCGGTCACGGCGATCTCCGGCGCGCTGGAGAGCGCCTACGGGGCGACGGTCGAGGCGCTCGGCGCGGCGCTGAAGGGTGCGCAGTACGCGGTCGACGAGGTGGCCGCGGGTCTGAAGACTGCGTACGCCGCGGTCGCCGCGTTCACCGACGCGGCGCTGGTCACGGTGCTGGACGGGCTGAACTACGGGGTCAACCAGATCGCCGGCGCCCTGCAGACCGTCTACCACGAGGCAGCCGCTGTCGTGGCGCAGGTCTTCGAGGGCCTGAACTACGCGGTGGACGAGGTGGCGACGGCGCTGGTCGGTGTCTTCGACCAGGTCGACACCGCGGTGGCCGGCATCCTCGACCAGGTCGGCTACGGCATCGACCTCGTCGCGAAGGCCCTGCACGACGTCTTCGCGGACCCGGTCGCGACGGCAGCCCTGATCCTGAAGGGGATCAACGCCGCGGCTGACGTCCTCGCCGGAGCCCTGAAGGCCGGCTACGCGCTGCTCGACCAGGCCGCGGCCGTGGTGCTCGCCAACCTGCAGTACGCGGCGGACGAGATCGCCGGAGCCCTGGTGTCGGCCTACAACAGCGTCTCGACCGCCGTCGTCAGCGCGCTCTACGCCATCGGCTTCCCGGTCGACGACGTGGCCAACGCGCTGAAGTCGGCGTTCTCGACGCTGACGAACGCGCCGGCTCTGGTCGCGGCGCTGCTGCACGACGTCGGCTACTCGCTGGCCCAGGTGGGGACGGCGCTCAAGGACGCCTTCGCCCTCGCCGGCAAGGCCGTGCTCCAGCAGCTGGTGGCGCTCGTCGGTGACCTCAACGCCGCGGCGCAGGCACTGAACACCGCCTTCAACCAGGGCGTCCAGTTCGTCGCCCAGGCGATGAAGGACGCGCTCTACACAGCCAGTCAGATCGGGACGGTCCTGCTGAACGGCTTCAGCTACGCCGCCACCGCGGCGGCACAGCTGCTGAAGGACATCGGTGAGAGCGTCGCCGACCTGGTGTCGGTGCTGCAGACGGTCTTCGGTCAGGCCGAGACGGCGATCGCCTCGATCCTGAACGGCATCGGTGCCGACCTGACGCAGCTGGCGAACGCGCTCATCAGCGTGTTCAACGACATCGCGTCCAACGTGGCCGCGCTGTTCTCCTCGCTCGGGATCGCCGACGCCGTCATCAAGGGCCTGACCGCCCTCGGCGCCGCCTTCACCAGCTTCGGCAACGCCATCGCCCAGGGCGCCGAGGACGCCTGGAACACCTTCACCAGCTGGTTCTGATGCCGGCCCTGCAGGCTGAGGTCGTGGCCTACCTCGATCGTGTCCGCGCCTCCCTACCGGACGCGTACACGGTCGAGGAGCGGCGCTTCGAGGGCTCCGTCCTCACCCTCGCCAGGCGCACGGACACGCGCCTGGCGTGGGCCGGTGCGCGGCTGACGACGACGCTCGCGCTGCTCGCGCTTGCTCCGGACGCCGACCGATCCCAGCTCGACCGCTACCTCGACGCGGTCGTCCGTGAGGCGGGGAGCGTCGTGACGGGCGGCGGTCTCCAACGAGGCAGCGCTGCCGTCGCGGTCGCCGTCTTCGAAGCGGCACCTGCTGCGGCGCTCTCGTGGGCCCGGGTCGCTCACGGCCACCGGTTCGCCGTCGCCGGCTACCCCGTCGTCGTCGACCTCACTGCCGGCACCGTGGTGCAGCCCGAGCGGATGCGGGTCGGGGGACTGTTCCGTCGGCACCTGCACCGCGTCGCCGACGAGACCCTCAGCCCTGCGCTCGGGGCAGGCTGACCCCTGCCCGCTCGTCGTCCCAGGCAGCGGCGCTGATCCGCCAGCCCGCCGACGTGCAGCGGTTAGCGTTAGGGCCGTGACGACGGTGAGCCAGGGGCTCCTGGTGCACCTGCGCCGGGCGCGGGACCACGCGGACCTCAACTACCGCGAGCCGCTGGCCCTGGAAGCGCTCGCAGCGGTGGCGGGCGTCTCGAAGTTCCACTTCCAGCGGTCGTTCAAGGCGGCGTACGGCGTCTCGCCGGCCGAGTACCTCTCACGCCGGCGGATCGAGCGGGCGCAGGACCTGCTGCGGGCCACCAACCTGACCGTGACCGAGGTCTGCTTCGCCGTCGGCTACTCCTCGCTCGGGTCGTTCAGCAGCCGGTTCAGCGAGCTCGTCGGAGAGAGCCCGTCGGCGTACCAGGCCCGCTTCGCCGACGGCGCTCCTCGGATCCCCGGCTGCTGGATGTTCATGTGGGGCCTGACGAGGCCCGTGACCGGGGATGATCAGGACGCCCCGTCACGCGACCAGGAGCCGTCATGACCTCTCCGAGCAGCACCCTGATGCCGGCCGCGTTCCTCGGTCACGGCAGCCCGATGAACGCGCTCGAGAGCAACCGCTACACCGAGGCCTGGAAGGCGTTCGGGGCGAGCGTGCCCCGGCCGCGGGCGATCCTGGTGGTGTCGGCGCACTGGTACATCAACGCGACGGCCGTCACGGCGATGCCGCGGCCCCGGACGATCCACGACTTCTACGGCTTCCCTCCTGAGCTGTTCGCCGTCGACTACCCCGCGCCCGGGCTGCCCGAGCTGGCGCAGGAGGTCAGCGACGTCGTCGAGCCGACCTGGGTCGGGGCCGACACGGACTCCTGGGGGATCGACCACGGCACCTGGTCGGTCCTCGTCCACGCCTTCCCCGACGCGTCCGTCCCGGTCGTGCAGCTGTCGATCAACGCCGACAAGGGCTTCGACTACCACCTCGAGCTCGGGGCGAAGCTGGCGCCGCTGAGGGAGCGGGGCGTGCTCATCCTCGGCAGCGGCAACGTCGTGCACAACCTCGGCGGGATGGACTGGGCCCTCACCGACGACGGGTACGACTGGGCGCAGCGGTTCGACACCTCGGCTCAGGAGCTGATGCTGGAGTCCCCGACGGAGATGGCGCGGCTGGACGGGCACCGCGACTTCCGGCTGGCGGTGCCGACGCCGGACCACTTCCTGCCGTCGCTCTACCTCGCCGGCCTGGCCGGCGCGTCCGCCGCGGACGAGACGGCTGTCCTGATCGACGGCTACGCGTACGGCTCGCTGTCCATGACGGCGTACACCCTGGGCATGCCCGTCCTCGACCTGCCGGGCGGGAGCGGCGGGCCGCAGCAGACGCCGGACGCCCCGCCGGAGGCGTCCAACATCTGAGCAGCACCGTTCGTGGGCTGCCGGATCGCGCCGCTGGTCCGGGCCATGTCGGACATGGTTACTTCTTGCCAGATTTGCCCTGGCCTGTTCGCTCGCGACCTGCCGACGCCGATACGTCCCCATGCGATCGATCGAGGCACGGCTCGGACTGCTGGCGCTGGCGGCCCTCGCGGCGGTGAGCGCGGTCGCGGTGACGGCCGTGCTGTCCGTCGGTCAGCTGGCCCACAACGGGCAGTCGCTGGCCAACGCGAACGACGTCCTGAGCCTGCAGCAGGACGCGGACATGATGCACGACGCACTGCGCTCCGACGTGCTGAGCGCGGTGCCGGTGACCACGGCCGACCGGGTCTCGGCCCTGGCGGCAACCGCCCGGGACGCGGACCAGCTCCGCCAGGGCCTGTCCGCCAGCAGGGCGCAGCTCGCAGCGCTGCACGACGCGCGGCTGGTCGCGACCTACCAGCGCACCCGCCTCGACCTCAGCGCCTACGCGGCCGCGGCCGAGCGGGTCACGGCGCTGGCGGCGACCGACCCGGCCGCCGCCGCCCGCACGATGCCGGAGTTCAACCGCCGGTTCGAGGCTGCCCGTCAGCAGATGGGTGACCTGACTGCGCTGCTGCGCGCCGCCGCCGAGCGAGCCGAGCTGGCGAGCACCCGGACAGAGTCGTCCACCCGGACCCACATGGCCTGGATCGGCGGCGCGGCACTGCTCCTGCTGCTCGTCCTCACCGGCGCCGTGTGGCGCAGCGTCCGGGCCAGCCTGACCGAGAAGGCCCTCGCCGAGGCCGGCATGCGCGACGCCAACGAGCAGCTGCTGACCGATGCTGCCCGCGAGGGCTTCGACGGCACGTTGAAGGACGCCTTCGACATGGCCACGACCGAGAACGAGGCGCAGTCCGTCGTCCGTCGTGCCGTGATCGAGGTCGTACCCGGTCACCGCGCCGAGCTGCTCCTCGCCGACAACAGCAAGGCCCATCTGACCCGGGTCATGACCGAGCCCGGCGACGAGGCCCCTGGCTGCGGCGTCCTGACGCCGACCGACTGCATCGCCGTGCGGCGTGGCCGCCCGGTCCGCTTCGGCGACGCCGAGGGCGTGGGCGCGTGCCCGAAGCTCGTCGGCCGCGGCAACGACATCGGTCAGGCCGCCTGCTCGCCGGTGTCCTTCCTCGGCGAGGGCCTCGGCGTGCTGCACGTCGTAACCAAGCCCGGCGAGGAGCTGAGCGATGCTGCCGTCCGCAGCCTGGCCGTGACAGCCGAGCTCGCGGGCACCCGCGTCGGCACTCTTCGGGCCTTCCAGCGCAGCCAGCTCCAGGCCAGCACCGACGGCCTCACCGGACTCCTCAACCGGCGCACCGTCGAGGAGAAGGTCGGCGAGCTGCAGCGCTCCGGCAAGACGATGAGCCTCGCGCTCTGCGACCTCGACCACTTCAAGACGATCAACGACACCTTCGGCCACGAGGCCGGAGACCGGGCGCTGCGGGTCTTCTCGGCGACGCTGCGGTCGGTCATGCGGTCCGAGGACCTCGTCGCCCGCTACGGCGGCGAGGAGTTCCTGCTCGCGATGCCGGGCTGCGACCTGCGTGCCGCCGAGGAGGTCCTCGGACGGATCCGCACCGAGCTGAGCCTCACCCTGGACGCCGGCGGGGCACCCGGGTTCACCGCCAGCTTCGGGCTGACCGTCATGCCGGCCGATCAGCCGCTCGACGAGGCAGTTCGGGCGGCTGACGCAGCTCTGCTGCGGGCCAAGTCCGAGGGGCGTGACCGCGTCGTCGTCGCCTCGGCTGCCGTCCTGGGGTAGGTGACGGCGTCGACACCGCAAGCCAGGAGAAGCCTCCTGCGGTCGCGGTCGCTAGCGTCATCGGCATGATCACCAACGTGTCCATCGCCTCTGTCTTCGTGAAGGACGTCGAGGCGTCGAAGCGCTTCTACGTCGACGTCTTCGGCTTCGCCGAGAAGGACGACATCACCATGGAGGGCGGCTACCGCTGGTGCACCGTCGTGCACCCGGACCACCCCGAGCTGATGCTCAACCTGACCGTGCCCGCCCCCCCTCTGAACGACGACCTGATCGCCGCCATGACGCGATCCCTCGACGAGGGCGGGCTTCCCGGTCTCGGCATGACGGTCGACGACTGCCAGAAGACCTTTGAGGACTTCAGCAGCAAGGGCGTCACGTTCCTGCAGGAGCCGGTCAAGCGGCCCTACGGGACGGAGGCGGTGTGCCGCGACAACTCAGGCAACTGGGTCGTGCTCGTGGAGCACTCGCCGTACTCGCCCGAGGACTTCGCCTGAGCCGCTGTCCTGAGGTGCAGCCGTGTGGTTGGTTGCCCTGTGGACATCTCGGCGGACGTCGCTGCCCAGGCGCGCAGCCCGCTCTCGTTCAGCCCTGAGCCGCCGCCGGAGGTGGGGGCGACCCGCGTCCTGACCGACCGCTACGTGGCGTTCCTGACGCCGATGCCGACGGTGACGTTCGTCGAGGCCCTGCGGTTCGGCCCTGCCGAGGCTGGGGGCGTGCGGGAAGAGGTGCGCGCCCTGCTGCGGCCAGCCGGTCGGACGCAGGCAGCCTGGGTCGTCTCGTCCACGCAGCCGGAGCTGCACGAGGAGCTGCTGCGGCTGGGACTGACCCCGTACACGGACCCTCCGCTGGAGGAGGCCTCCACCGCCATGGCGCTGACGGAGGCGCCTGCCTGGCCGGCGAGTCCCGGCGTCGAGGTGCGGGAGGCCGTCTCGCTCGAGGAGTTCCTCGCGGTGGGGGAGATGGCCGCGAGGCTCTTCCACATGGGCGACGCGGACGCCGCCTCGCTGCTCGACGGGCAGCGCATCCGCTACGACCTGGTCCAGCAGGGGCGGGCAAACATGCGCACCTACCTGGCCACCCTCGACGGTGAGGTGGTCGGGGAAGCGCAGTCGACCGACTGCCTGCACGGCACCAACCTGGCGGGCAGCTCCGTCGTGCCCGAGGCTCGCGGCCGCGGTGTCTACCGCGCCCTCGTCTCCGCCCGCTGGGAGCACGCGGTCGCGCGGGGGGTGCCCGCGCTCACGATCCAGGCCGGTGCCATGTCCGGCCCGATCCTGGCTCGGCTCGGCTTCGCCGTCGTCGACCGTCAGTGGGTGCTCTGCGACCGGTTCGCCTGACGCTCAGCCCTGCGTTCAGGGCAGGCTGACCCCTGCCCGCTCGTCGTCCCAGGCAGCGGCGCTGATCCGCCAGCCCGCTGACGTGCGCACGAGCTGCAGGCTCTTGAACCCGGCTGCCTCGAAGGGCGTGCCGTCCTGCACGCCGCTCTTGGCATAGGTGCAGACGTGCGCAGCCACGTCGCCGAACAGGTCGGTGCGGCCCTCGAGCTCCCACTCGCGGAAGTCCGTGAGCGCCCCGCCGGTGAGCAGCGCCGCCCGCGGTGCGATGAAGCCGTCCACGTCGTACAGCAGCGGCTCGTCCCCGCAGGTGCGGATGATCACGGCTCCCGGCAGGAACAGGTCCCGGAGCCGGTCCAGCCGGTCGGTGACGTCCGGTCCTGAGGCGAACGCGCCGAAGAACGCCCGGACGACGTCCGCGATCGCTGCTCGGTCCTCGCCTTCCGACACCGGACCAGGCTACGGGGGACCCGGTGTGTGAGCTGACCGGCGACGTCGAACCATCGCGCCGCTCGACCTGACGCACTGCCGGCGGGAGCGGGCAGCCGTGCCCGTTTCACCTGTCTTCTCGTCGCGTCTTTCCGGGGTAACAATGCGTGACGTCTGTGTTGCGCGGAAACGACGTTCGCCTTGCTGCTACGCGTGGGTGGGTACGGACTGTCACGGTGTGGGAGACGCTGCGTCGTTTTACGCCCAATTAACCCGGTCGCCTCGCGACGGTGGACCTCGAACTGATTGCCTTCCTGCATCTTCGACGACGCGCCCGATGATGCTGCTGCCGATCGCGCGGAGATCCCCCTCTCACTCTCTTGGAGATCACGTGTCCACGATCATCATCATGGGTTCCGGCGTCGTCGGAACCGCCACGGGCAAGGGCTTCTTGCTCCACGGCCACGACGTCACCTTCGTCGACATCAGCCCCGACCGGCTGTCCGCGCTTCGCGCCGAGGGCCTCAAGGCCGTCGACCGAATCGACCTGACGGGCGAGGCGGCGACGATCTTCCTGACGCTGCCGACGCCACATGATGGGCCGCATTACGACCTGTCGATCTTCACGCAGGGCGTGCGCGACGTCGGTGAGGCGCTTCGGCAGGCCACCGCCTTCCACACCGTCGTCGTGCGCTCGACCGTCCCCCCCGGCACGTCCGACGACCTGGTGCTGCCCACGCTGCTCGAGACGTCCGGGCGGCAGCTCGGTCAGGACTTCGCGCTGGCCAGTGCCCCGGAGTTCCTGCGCGCGGCAACGGCGCTGGAGGACTTCCTCTCCCCGTGGATGACGGTCATCGCCTCCCGCAGCCGGCGCACGACCGAGCGGCTCGCGGAGCTGTTCCGCCCCTTCGGCGGCGAGCTGCGCACGTTCGACAAGCCCGCTGAGGCGGAGATGATCAAGTGCGTCCACAACGTCTACAACGCCGCCAAGATCAGCTTCTGGAACGAGATGTGGCTGGTCGCGCGGGACATGAACCTCGACGCCGACGCGATCTCAGCCACCGTCGCGCTCTCGGCGGAGGGTTCGATCAACCCCGGCTACGGCATCAAGGGCGGCGCGCCGTACGGAGGGGTCTGCCTGCCCAAGGACACGAACGGGCTGCTCGGGTTCGCCCGCGACCGCGCTCTGCACATGCCACTGCTCGAGGCGGTCATCTCCGTCAACGAGCGCCTCGAGGCTCTCGCCTCCGCCGAGCTCGACTCGATCAGCCGCGACACGATCATCATGCCGTCGCCGCCGCTCAGCATCGACCTGGTCGACCGCGTCCCCGATCACGTCGCCGACTGATCACTGATGCACCTCGTCTACCTCATCCCGCTCGGGATCATCGGACTGCTTCGCTGGCTCAGCTGGTGCGCCCGCCGAGTCCCGGCGATGTTCTACCGGCCGGTCCCGCCGGGTCACCGGGAGCCCATGACCGTCGTGACCCCGGTCTACCAGGAGGACCCGGAGATCTTCCGGGCCGCTATCGACTCCTGGTTGCGCAACGACGTCGAGGAAGTGATCTGCGTCGTCGACGTCACCGACAAGGTGTGCATCGACATCGCGACCAGCTACCTCCCGACCGGGAGGATGCGGGTCCTCGAGACCGACGTTCCGGGCAAGCGCGACGCCCTGTCCAAGGGCTACCGGGCCGCGCGCACGGCGCTCATCGCGCTCGCCGACTCCGACACCATCTGGGCCGACGACGTAGCGCCTTGGGTGATGGCGCCGTTCGCGGACCCCGACGTAGGCGGGGTCGGCACCCGCCAGAACGTCTGGCAGCCCAAGGGCCTGTGGCAGAACTTCGCCGACATGTACCTCGACTACCGCTACTACGACGAGATCGCCGCCCAGTCGGCGGTCGGCCGGGCCGTGTCGTGCCTCTCCGGCCGGACGGCGGTGTACCGCCGCGAGCTGCTGATGAAGTTCGACGAGGACTTCCTCGGGGAGACCTTCCTCGGCACGCAGTGCATGTCGGGCGACGACAAGCGGCTGACGACCTTGCTGCTCGAGGACGGTCATCAGACCGTGCTGCAGCGCGACGCCCAGGTCTGGTCGACGTTCCCCAGCGAGTTCCGGCGGTTCGTCAAGCAGCGCACCCGCTGGGCACGCAACACCTGGCGCAGCGACCTGCGTGCCATGAAGCGCGGGTGGATCTGGCGCCACAAGTTCCTTGCGTTCACGACCGTGGACAAGGCGATGAGCAGCTTCACTCTCCTCATCGCTCCCGTGGTCATGAGCCTGTCGCTTGCCAAGCAGCACTGGGCGGCCGCTGCCGCCCTCGCGGTGTGGTGGCTGCTCAGCCGAACGGCGAAGCTGCTGCCGCACTTCAGCCGGCGGCCCGTCAACCTGCTGCGACTGCCGCTGTTCATCGGCATCAGCATCTTCATGGCGACCGTCAAGCTCTTCGCCCTCGCCACCGTGCGCCAGCACCGCTGGCTCACGCGCGACGTGGCCGTCGTCAACGGTGAGGTCGTCCGTACTCCGGCCGCCGGTGACAGCACCTCAGGAAGCACGGCCGTGCTGCCCTCTCCCGTGCCTGCCTAGGACCTCCATGACCCGCTCCCGCTCCGCCGTCCTCCTGCTGCTCGCAGGGCTGCTCGGGCCACTGCTCCTCACGGGCGCAGCGTCGGCCGCTCCGGTGCTGGCATCGCCGGTCCACGCTGCCCCCGCGCCCGACCTGCCCTGCGGCAGCGGGAAGCTGACGGCGGAGTACCACGGGACCAGTTCCAGCCGGAAGCTCTACCGCGCCACCCCGGACCCCCTGAAGATCGGGAACTTCCCCTGTGAGTTCCCGCCGGACGTCCGCGCCATCAGGTTGGACCGCAGCCAGATCCTGCTCGTCAAGGGCGGCCAGCTGGTGCGCCGGGTTCCGTTCGACGCGACAGGTCAGGTGCGCCTCGAGCAGGTTGTCGCCGCAGTGCACGACCCGGCATGGGCCAGCATCACGGCGGGCACCGTGCAGCTGGACGCCGCCCTCATCCAGACCGCCGGCACGTCGTTGCTGGTGGCCGCTCCGGCCGTCAAGGTCCTGCACCTGGTGAACGCGCCGTCGCTGTTCATGGGCGGCCTGCGCGCCAAGGTGCTGTTCACCGGCGTGTCCGTCACCTCGTGGGACCCGAGGAAGCACGCGGTCGTCCCCGACAGGGTCCGCTACCGCCCGCACGTGCTGTACTCGACCGGCAGCACGATGAGCATGACCAGCTCCCGCCTGGCCTATCTCGGCTCCGACGTCACCTCGTCGTACGGGGTCTCCTGGCGCGTCGGTGGGACCACCGGTGTGGTGAGGAACTGCGTCTTCGAGCACAACTTCTTCGGCGTCTACACCTACCAGGCAACCGGCATCCAGTTCCTGGACAGCGTCTACCGCAACAACATCTTCTACGGGCTGGACCCGCACACGAACTCCAGTCACCTCACCATCAAGGGGAACGAGTCCTACGGCAACGGCAGCCACGGGATCATCGTCAGCCGGTACGTCACCGACAGCGTGATCGAGGACAACTACAGCCACGACAACCACGGCAACGGCATCATGCTGGACTTCCACTCGGACCGGAACGTGATCCGGGGCAACCGGGTGGTGCACAACGCCCAGGGCATCGTCGTCGCCGGCTCAGCGCACGCGCTCGTCGAGGACAACAACGTGGACACGGCCGGGGTCGGCATCCGGATGTCGCGCGACGGCGCTACCGACAACACGGTCCAGCACAACACGATCCGCAACGCCTCGATCGGCATGCAGCTCTACAACGGAGCCGCAGCTGCCACTGTGTCGAACAACCTCATCGACGGTGCGTCCCGCGTCGGAGCCATCCTCGACGCCCCTCGCACGGTGTTCGCGGACAACCTGATCCGCCACGCCAAGCAGGGCTTGGACATCAAGACCGTCACGACCGTGACCGGCGGCTCGATCTCCGCGTCCCAGGTCGGCGTACGCGTCCGTGAGCAGGGCATCGCCTCGCTGGACGGCGTCGCCGTGCAGGCCGGCAGCTCCCAGGTCCAGGCCGATCCGTCGGCCGTGACCCGCCTGCACGACGTGGCGTACACGGTGTCGTCGCTCCTTGTCGCCCATCGGATGACGACACTGGACCTGTTCGGCCTCGGGGTTCTGGCCTTCGCCGTGCTCTGCCAGCTCGAGCACGTCCGCCGGCAGCGGCGGACGAGTGCGTTCGCCGCCTCGGCGAGGGTCATGGCCTTCACCGGCGCTGTCCCCGGCACCGTCCCCGGATCTTCCTCGCGTCCCTGGTCCCCCGCGCCGGCCACGACCGCCACGCCCCAGGCACCACCGGCCCCGCGGCCGTCACGCTTCCGCAAGGACATCGAGGGCCTGCGGGCGGTGGCTGTGCTGCTGGTCGTGCTGGCCCACTCGAGCCTCGGGGCCACCGGCGGATACGTCGGGGTGGATGTCTTCTTCGTCATCTCCGGCTTCCTCATCACGGGCCAGCTGCTTCACGACATCGACAAGCACGACAAGGTGTCGTTCGCCGCCTTCTACGCGCGCCGGGCGCGCCGCATCCTGCCCGCCGCCACCGTCGTCATCCTCGCGACGCTGGCCATGGCGCGAGAGTTCGCCTCGCCACTGCGCGCCGCCGGTATCGCCCGCGACGGCCTGTTCGCGGCGGTCAGCGGCGTGAACTGGAAGCTCGTCCACGACGGCACCGACTACTTCGCCATCGGCACACCGCCTTCCCCGTTCCAGCACTTCTGGTCCCTGTCGGTGGAGGAGCAGTTCTACGTCCTGTGGCCGCTGCTGCTCGCCCTCGTGGTGCTGCCCCTGGGCAAGCGGCTGGGGCGGCGCCAGGTGATGCTGCCGCTGCTCGTCGTGCTGATCGCCGCGTCGCTCGCGCTGTCGGTCGTGCAGACCGGTCCGCTGTCCTACTTCGGCACCCAGACCCGGATGTGGGAGCTCGCCCTCGGTGCCCTGGTCGCCGCCGCCGGCCTCCGGCTCGGCCGCGCCCCACGCAGGCTCGCCGTCGCAGGCACCTGGCTCGGCGCTGCGGGGATACTCGCAGCAGGGCTGCTGTACGACGGGAACACCCGTTACCCCGGCTTCGCGGTCGTGCTGCCCGTCGTCGGCGCTGCGATGGTGATCGCTCTCGGGCCGGCCGCCCGCCGCGGCGGCGTAGGTGCCTTGCTCGGGGTGGCGCCGATGCGCTTCGTCGGGCGGATGTCCTACTCGTGGTACCTGTGGCACTGGCCGCTGCTCATCCTGCTGCCGCAGGCCCTCCAGCGTGACCTCACCGCGACCGAGCGGGTCGCCACCGACGTCTTCTCCCTCGGCCTGGCCGTCATCACCTACTACCTCGTCGAGCAGCCGGCCCGCACCCGCAAGCTGGTCAGCGGCAGCTCGAGGCGCAGCCTGACGGCCGGTGCGATCCTGGTCTCCATTTCGGTCGTCACCGCGCTCGTCCTCACCCGCCCGGCAACGGCCGGGACGGACCCTGCGCTCGCCCTGCCGGCGCAGCCGGTCGACCTGGCGTCGGCGCAGAGCAGCACCGCCCTCGACGCGGTGCTACGGCAGGCCCTCGCCACGAAGCAGCTGCCAGCGCAGCTGTCACCGTCACTGGCGGCCGCGCCCAACGACTTCCCGTCGACGCACGGGTGCGAAGCCGGCCTCATGGCGACCGCGCCGACTCCCCACTGCGACATCTTCGGCGACCCGGCCGGGACGAAGTCGATGGTCGTCCTCGGTGACTCGCACGCCGGGCAGTGGGTCGGGGCGCTCGACCTGATCGCCAAGCGCGACCACATCCGGATGACGGTCATGACCAAGCACGGCTGCCCGGTCGGGGACTACCGCGACTACATCAGCCCGGACCTGAAGGCCGTCTACACCTCCTGCAACGCGTTCCGCGACGCGGCCCTTGCGCAGCTGACGACGAAGCACCCGGATGTGGTCGTCGTCGCCACGCAGGCCCGGGCTATCGCGGAGGACGAGGCGGCCACGGCAATGAGAGGGACACTCAACCGGCTCAAGGCCACTGGCGCCCGTGTCGTGTTCCTCGCCGACACCCCGGCGCCGCAGCACTTGGACGTGCCGACCTGCCTGGCCAAGAACCCGTCCGACGTGGGCCGCTGCACCCTCGACCAGGCGACCAACGTCACGGACGCCGCGGGCCGCTCCGCGGAGATCGCCGCGGCCGTCGCCGCCGGCGTGACGGTCATCGACCCGACCCGCTGGTTCTGCGTCGACGGCAAGTGTCCCGCGGTCATCGCGGGGACCGTCGTCTACAAGGACACCAGCCACATCACGGCCACCTACGCGCGGCTGCGCTCGCCGGAGCTCTCCGACGCGCTGAAGCCCGTGCTCAGCCCGGCGAAGGGGACCTCATGACCGAGACCACCACGCGCATCTCCCCACCTTCGCCCCCTCACGGCTACTGGGGGCCGCCTCGCCGCGCGGACGCCGAGCTCGTCTGGCAGCTCATGGGACCGAAGTCGCCCATCGCGCCCGGGGCGCCCGCTCCGGCAGAGCAGGAGCCGGTCCGCAACCGCCGGCGGGAGCTGCTCGTCACCGGCAGTCTGGCCGCGCTCGCCGCGGGGGTCGTCGCGGCCCTCGCCCTGGCGCCGAACGGCCAGCCCGTGAGCGACGGCTCGGTGACCATCACGGCACTCGGCTCCCACCGGATCGTGCAGGTCGCCTCCGGCCGGCTGGACATGGCAAAGCTGATCAGCCGGCTGTCAGCCGGCGACCTGAGCCGCCGCGCCGACGGCAGCTACGACCTCCACAGCGACCTGGTCGTGGCTCGCGGCGGTCGCCTGGACCTCACCGGGGTGCGCCTGCACCTCCTGTCGACCGCCACCACGACGGCGCGCCTGCGCGTCGTCGGTGGGCGCCTCACCCTCAGCCACAGCTTCCTGGACACCAGCGGTACGGGAACCGTGGGCGACGTCGACGCCGCTGGCCCCACGGCCCGGCTCGACATCGAGCACTCCACCCTCTCCGGCCTCGGCACCGGCGCTGACCAGCCCGGCATCACGTGGCGCGGCGGGGCCTCCGGATCCGTCACCGACACCCACGTGCTCGGTGGCTTCCGCGGCCTCTACGGCTACCGCAACGGTCCGATCTCCATCGCGTCGACCACCGTGACGGGGCAGCGGGAGTCGGGCGTCGTGCTGCGCAGCCCGGCCGCGGCCGTCGTCGTGCGTGGCTCGACGGTCTCCGGCGCCGGCAGTGACGGCATCTCCCTCATCGACGCGATGCACCCGGTGCGGCTGCTCGACGACGAGGTGTCCGGCAACCGCAGCGACGGGGTCTCCCTGTCGTCCGGCCACGGCGTCACGGTCCGCGGCGTGACCTCGCACGACAACGCCGGCAACGGCCTGGCCGCGGCCAAGGCTGACGGCCTCGTGCTCGATCGGGTCCTGGCATACGCCAACGGCTCCGGCATCGTCTTCCACGACGTCCAGGCGACGCTCACCCACAACGCTTCCAGCGGCAACCTGCACGACGGGCTGCTGATCGACGACCCGAACAGCGCCGTGGTCATCGACCACGACCGCTACGACCACAACGGCCGGGCCGGGGTGTGGCTCGCCGACGGTCGGGTCGCTCTGGCTCGCTCACGGATGAACGAGAACCAGACGGGGCTGAGGATGGCCGACAGCAGCCCGTCGGTCTCGGCGACGTCGGACGTGTTCTCCGACAACGTCAAGGACGGCGTAGCCCTGGGGCCGCTCGAGGGCGTCGGGATCCGCAGCAGCACGTTCGACGGCAATCTCTCGGCGGCCTTCTCGCTGACGAGCCGCACCGACCTGTCAGCGCTGCTGCGGGCGAACACCGTGCTGAAGGACCAGACCGTGCAGCGCGTTCGCGCTGGCGGATCAGACTGAGAGAGGGCAGAGCCATGACGGTGCAGATCGAGCGAGCCCCGCTAGAGCACGACGTGCGGCCGTGGGGCGAGTACTGGGTGCTCGCCGACGAGGTGGACCACAAGGTGAAGCGGATCAGGGTCACCCCGGGCTGCCGACTGAGCTACCAGCGCCACCAGCTGCGCGACGAGCACTGGCTCGTCGTCAGCGGCGAGGCGTGCGTGACCCTCGAGGGCGAGGAGCTCCTGCTCGGGCCAGGTGAGGCGGTTGACATCCCGAAGCGCACGGCGCACCGGGTCGCGAACCGGGGCAGCGCGGACCTCGTGTTCGTGGAGGTCCAACAGGGGAGCTACTTCGGCGAGGACGACATCG
This sequence comes from Frankiales bacterium, assembly GCA_025464915.1. GTDB lineage: Bacteria > Actinomycetota > Actinomycetes > Mycobacteriales > SCTD01 > RYN-111. Next base: position 15,305 of record JAODNF010000142.1, read on the forward strand.
AGCGGCTCGAGGACGACTACGGACGAACGGCCTGACGCTCAGGCGGTGTGGGTGACCTCGATCGAGGAGATCAGGGTCTCGCCGTAGTCCGAAGGCTTGTCGCCCTTGCTCGGGTTGGACTGCGTGTAGGCGCCGGCCTTGAAGTAGCAGTCGTGTGCGCGGGCCGCGAGGTCGAAGACCTGCGTGCCGTTGTACGACACCTTGATGCGGCCCTTGGCCGCGACGACCCGCAGCGTGAAGAAGGTGCCCATCACGTACTTCTCGTCGAGGCAGCGGGGCTGCGTCTTGCCCTGGTAACGCAGGCAGATGCGCGGTCGGTTGTGGGTTCCGTCGGCGACCACCTCGATGACGTCGCTGCTGGCGTCGTGGATCTGCGCGACGACGACCTGGCTCTTCACCGCAGGTAGGTGAGTGGACGCCTCGCGCACGGTCATCGTGTGGGTCCCGTGGGTCGTCGACCAGCTCGCCTTCTGCTCGCCGCCCGGCTGCATCTCGCGCAGCTCAGTGCGCGGGTAGTGCGAGCCCTGGGTCGTGGCGCCGCCGACTGCGGCGCGGAAGGAGACCGCACTGCCCCGGACCTCGAACACGTCGTGCTGGGTGAACGCGCGCAGCTCTGGCTGCGGCACCTGGGTGGCAGTGCTCCGACCGGGTGCCGCGGACGGCAGCGTGAGCATCCAGCTGCTGAGGTCGAGCACCTGGGACGGGAGGGCCTGGGGCGTCGGACGTGCGCCGGCGACACCTCCTAGCAGCAACAACGCGCCGGCGGCGACGACAGGCTTACGCATCACGTCATCGTCCCAGCCCACAACAAGAAACTCGACCTTTGCAACACAGCGTTCAGGTTGGTTCTGAGGGCAGACGCCGGGGCTCGGGAGGTCGTGGCCGCCGACTGTGTCATCTGGTTGGTTGCCCGCGTGGACAGCTCCGACGGTCGTCGGCCTTCAGCGGGTGCTCTGCGACCGGTTCGCCTGACGCCCTCCGCCGCACAGGGCAGGAGCCCCGACCCACTTCCGGGCCGGGGCTCCTGCTGCTCCGTGGGTCACGCCGACGCGCCGTCCGGCAGCTTCACGGTCGCGGCCACGACGATGATCCAGAGCGGAAACAGCAGGAACGGTGCGAAGCCGCCGGGCCCGATCGGGGCGATGGCGCCGAGGACGATCGACACCCAGCACAGCCAACCGGGCAGGGCGCCGGTCGCGCGGCCGGCGAGGCCGACGCCGAGCATCGAGGTGCAGAGGCCGAGCATCGCGAACAGGAACGTCGAGGTGTCGATGATGGTGAGGGTGTGCACGGCACCGAGGTCGTGGACGTCGACGGCCTTGGCGAGCCACAGCCCCGCCGCTGCGATGAGAGCCAGTGCCCCGGCCATGGCGGCGAAGCCGTAGCCGACGACGTCCGTCGTCCAGTGCCTGCCGTGCGCCCGGACGACGGACCGGAGAGCGACGCCGTAGAAGACGAGCACTGCGGCGAGCGCGATACCGCCGTAGGTAATCCAGGAGACGGTGTCCACGTTCCTGGTCATCTTCGCGATGACCTTCTCCGGGGCGATCACGTCGTCGGGGTCCTGCGAGGAACCGAGGGCCACGACGAACCCCAGCAGGTAGAGGACGGCCAGCACGACGAGGGTGCGGCGGCGAGGCAGATCTGTGGTGGGCGCGGTGGACCGCGTGGTCAGAGGAGCGGCGGTGGTGGTCATGTCTGGTCCCTTCCGAGGTGGTGTGAGGAACCCTCCGCCGTTGCGCTGTCCGTCGCGTCGGAGCAGGCACCGCTCTTGCGATCAGGGCTGACCCTGAGGCGCGACGACCCGATCGCTGCCACGATCACCGGGTGACCCGCCGCACTGCCGCAGTGCTCGTGACGGTGCTGCTCGTCGTCGTGCTCGCCGAGGTGGCCTTCGGGCTCTGGACCGATGCGGGGCTCCGGGACGCGGGACGAGGAGACCTGGCGGGCTTCACGGGACCTGCCGTCGCCCTGATGATCGGCGCCGCAACGGCCGTCGTCGTCGGGGCCGTCGTCGCGGTCAACCAGCCGGGGCACCCCGTGGGGTGGTTGTTCATCGTCTTCGGCACCGTCATCATGGGCGCCGCTGTGATCGACGGCTACGCGGCGTACGCGACGTTCGCGAAGCCCGGCTCGCGGTTCGGACCGACGTTCGCGTTCCTGTCCGACCGCGAGTTCGTCGTGTGGTTCCTGCTGCTCGCGCCGATCCTCCACCTGACCCCAGACGGCCAGTACCTCTCACCGCGCTGGCGCCGCATCGGACGGGCCACCACGGCTGCCGGTGCCGGTGCGCTGCTGTTCTCGATCCCGAGCACCGAACCGCTGCAGGCGCCGTACCAGAAGGTGCCCAACCCGTTCGGTGTCGCGGCCCTGCAGCCGTGGGTGGGTCCCGTGAAGTCGGTACTCGTCATCGGCCTCATGGTGGGTCTCATCGCGGCGGCCGGCTCCCTCGTCGTGCGGTTCCGGCGCTCGCGCGGTGACGATCGCCGCCAGCTGCTGTGGCTGGCGTTCGCCGTCGCCCCGATGCCCGCGTTCGTCGTGCTGAGCTTCGCCGCGGCCTACGCGAACAACGACGCGCTCACCCTGCTCGGCGCCGTCGGCTTCCTGACCCTCATCCCGATCGCGGCCGGGCTCTCGGTCCTGCGCTTCCGGCTCTACGACGTCGAGCGCGTCCTCAGCGCCACGACGACGTACGCCCTGCTGTCGGTGTCTCTCGTCGGGACCTATGCGCTGGTGGTGTGGGGAGGCGCGCGTCTCGGGACGGCCCAGGGCGCGTCGCCCGAGGTCACGGCCACGGTCGGCGCACTCGCCGCAGCGGTGCTGGCCGCGCCGTTGCGGCGGGGGATCCAGGACCTCGTCGACCGGCGTTTCAACCGGCGGTCCTACGAGGCCCGCCGGGTCGTTGCCGCCGCGCTCGCGCGGGAGGACGCCGGCCTGGACCTGCAGGCCCTCCTGGCGAAGGCGCTGGGCGATCCCTCGTTGAGGGTGGCCTTCCCGGCCGAGGACGGGTGGGTCGGGCCGGACGGCGCCGCCGCCGCCGTCCCGGTCGACCCTGTCGAGGACGCGGTCGACGTCCGTCGCCACGGCCGGGTCGTCGCCCGCGTGGCCTTCGACCGTTCGGTCGTGAGGGCTGACACCGTCGCGGCAACGGCCCAGCTTGCGAGTGCCGAGCTCGACAACGGCCGGCTGCGCGCCGAGCTGGTGCGTCAGGTCGACGAGGTCACCGCGTCCCGCCAGCGGCTCGCGGGGGCGCAGCGACAGGAGCGCCGGCGGATCGAACGGGACCTGCACGACGGTGCCCAGCAGTCGCTGCTCGCCCTCGCCTTCGACCTGCAGTCCGCCCACGTCAACGGGGATCCGGAGCGGATGCGCGCGGCCCTCGCGGCGGGAACGACCGCGGCACGTGACGCCGTCCGGGACCTCCGCGCGCTTGCCAACGGCCTGCACCCGGCAGCCCTGGCCGATGGCGGACTGCCAGCTGCGCTCGACGACTTGGCGCAGCACTCGCCGGTGCCGCTGCACGCGACCGTCACGGTGGGGGAGCGCCTCGACCCCGCGGTCGAGTTCACGGCCTGGTTCGTCGTCTGCGAGGCAGTCGTCAACGCCCAGAAGCACGCCCACGCCTCGCGCATCGAGGTCTGTGTCGAGCACCGTGGTGACGAGCTCGTCCTCCGGGTCGTCGACGACGGGCACGGCGGGGCGAACCCGGACGGCTCGGGTCTGCGTGGGATGCGTGACCGAGTGGACGTCGCCCAGGGGCGGCTGGTCCTGCGGTCCGACAGCACGGGCACCTGCGTCGAGGCGGTGATCCCGTGCGGGTTGTGATCGCCGACGACTCCGGGCTGCTGCGCTCCGGGCTCGCCAGCCTGCTGACCGAGACGGGCATCGAGGTCGTCGGCCAGGCGGCGGACGCGACCGAGCTGCTCGCCGTGGTGGACGCCTCGCGGCCGGACCTCGCGATCGTCGACATCCGGATGCCCCCGACCTTCACCCATGAAGGCGCCCGGGCCGCCGTAGAGCTGCGGGCCGCGCACCCCGAGCTCGGGATCCTGCTGCTGTCGCAGTCCCTCGAGAGCAGGTACGTCGCCGACCTCGTGCGCGAGCACCCGCACCGCTTCGGCTACCTGCTCAAGGACCGCGTCGTCGACGTCACCGTCCTCGTCGACGCCCTCCGCACCATCAGCGCCGGCGGCACCGTGCTCGACCCCGACGTCGTCAGCCACCTGCTCGGCCGGCGGGAGATCGCCGAGCAGCTGCTCCGGCTGTCCGCCCGCGAGCGGGACGTGCTGGCGCTGATGGCGGAAGGCCTGTCCAACAGCGCGATCGCGGACCGCCTCGTCATCGACATCAAGACCGTCGAGACCCACATCGCACGCATCCTCACCAAGCTCGACCTGCACCAGACGCCCGACGAGCACCGGCGGGTGCGCGCCGTCCTCACCTGGCTGCGCGGCTGAGCCAGACGGCCGGTCGCTCGCGGACCTCCCTTGCCCGACGCCCGACTGCGCCCTACCGTCAGTACTGATTGTTTCTGGGGCCTTGCACGTGCGCGGCTCCAGCTCCCAGCAGGTCCGACGAATCGAGTGGCCACATGGTCGTGCAACGCCGACGCCAGTCGACGGTGCTCTCTGCAGGCCTGCTCTGCCTGGCCCTGCTGGCAGTGACGGGCTGCGGGACGACCGTCAGTGGTGCGGCGGCCGCCCAGCAGGGCTCGTCGAACGGCGGGCTGGGGGGTCCAGCCGCTGACCAGCCCGGCTCGTCACCGCTTCCGGGATCCTCGCCGCTCGGAACTTCGCAGGGCTCGTCGTCGACGACGGGGGGCGGGTCGGCCGGCGGTTCGACGTCGGCACCCGGCGCCGGCTCCAGCGGGACCGGCGTGGCCCCGAACGACCCCGGAGCGGCGGCGCTGCCCGCAGCCGGCGGATCGGTCGAGATCGGCTTCCTGGTCGCCAAGTGCGGCAACTGCGACCTGCTCGGCAACTCCTACGGGCAGTCGGCGCACTCGGAGCAGCAGATCCTGCAGGCCCTCGTCGACGACCAGAACAAGCACGGCGGCCTGCTCGGCCGCAAGATCGCCCCGGTCTTCGGCGTCGAGGACACGGCCTCGCCGAACTTCTCGACGATGCTCCAGGCGATCTGCGCGACGTTCACGCAGGACCACCACGTGCACGCCGTGGTCGGCGCCGGATTCGGCTTCAGCGACATCCTGGCCAGCTGCCTGGCCAAGGCGAAGGTGCCGATCATCGACGCGATGCGGACGACGGGCGTCCCCGACACCGTCGACCTCCGCACATACCCGGGGTACTTCGTCTCGGGCGAACCGACGCTGGACACCTACTCGCTCGCCGCCTACACGAGCGCCATCGCCGACGGTTGGCTGACGACCAAGAGCACGCTCGGGGTCCTGAACTACGACTGCCCCGCGTCGGTGCGGGTCTGGAACCACGTCGTGAAGCCCTACCTCGCGGCGCAGGGCATCAAGGTCAAGGTCGACTACACGTCCAGCTGCCTCACCGGCGCGAGTGACGTGGGCCGGGCGGCCCAGGACGTGCAGCAGGCCGTCCTGAAGATGCGGGCCAACGGCGTCGACACCGTCGCCATCACCGACGTCCCGCTGGTCGTGTTCGCGACGTCGGCCGAGAGCCAGGACTACCACCCGAAGTACCTCGCGACCGAGGGCGGCGGGCCCAGCTACGAGCAGCTCGTCACGGGCGCACAGATCAAGAACATCCACGCGCCCGGGTGGGAGCCGGCCTTCGACCTCAACACCACCCATCAGCTGCCCCGCACGACTACCCAGAAGGCCTGCCTCGCGGCACTCACGCGTGGTGGGCTCACCGGGCAGGTGCCCAGCGAGTACGTGCTGTACTTCGCGCTCTGCAGCGGCTGGGACCTCTACCTGCAGGCCGCAGCTCGTGCCGGCGACGTCACCTGGGACGGTGTGCTCGGCGCCATGAACGCGATCTCCACCTCTTTCACCAGCCCCTTCCTGCTCGACGGGAAGACCGAGCTCGGCCAGAGCAAGCACGCCGCAGCGGTGCGCTACCGCACGGAGGTCTACGAGACCTCCTGCTCCTGCTTCCAGTACGTCGGCCCGACGCGCCCGATCCCCTGAGGGTCAGTTCTCCGTGAGGCCGCCTCGGAAGCGATGATCGCGCCCGGATCGATCGACCGTTGATCTGGATCAAGAGGCGACTGACTCGCGGGTAGGTCAGTGCGGTTGACGAGCCAGCCGAGCACGGCGTGGGCACAGTGGCACGGCGCTTGCCTCGGCCCAAGGTCGACATTGCCCCGCAGGGCTGTCGGCCGGGTAAGAGTCTTCGCACGTCGCGCTCAATGCCTAACGCCGCGCTCATGCCTGCCCCTCAGAACTGCGTCTATGGCATGACATCTGCCTGTGGCACCGGCATGATGCGTCCGCCTTTGCCATGATCCGTCCAACAGGAGTCCGCTATGCGATTCTGCACCGAGTGCGGAAACCGTGTACCGCTCAAGTCAGCCTTCTGTGGCTCGTGCGGTGCTCAAGTCGAGTCTCCGGTCGAGGGAATGGCCCCCGCCCGTTCGGGTCTCGGAGGATCGTCCGCAGGAGAAGTGCCAGCCCTGCCCGCCCTGGAACAGGTCGTTCCAGGCACGCCGGTGGCTGCACCCACGACAAGCCTCCCCGAGGGAGCCCCTTCCCCGGCGACGGACGGTGTCCATGCGCATGGCTCCGGGAAAACCTTCACCGAGCGGGTCCTCGGCGGGGATTGGCGGATGCCGCTCCTCGTCGCAGGACCGGTACTGCTGCTGATCGTCGGGCTCGCTGCGCTGTCGTGCCTGACGCAGGCGCTTACTGGATCGCCGGTACTCATGCCGATGGCGTTCGACTTCACGCCGCGCACGACCAGCTCGTGGTTTCACTCCCTGGCGCGCGAGATAGCCACAGCGTTTGGATCACCCCTCGTCGGCAAGGCGAGCGACGGGAAGGTGCGAGTGCACTCGATTCCGCTGCTCGTCAGCGCGGGAGGAGTCCTCGCCTACGTCGCGCTGCTCCGCCGCACTTTGACCCAGGACGGGCTGCCGCTGCGCATTATCCAGGCGCTTCGCCCCTGGGCTCTCGTCTCGCTCACGCTGCTCGTCATCACTCTCTTCGGCCGGGACAGCGCTCGGGTCGACGGTCAGAAGATCGAATTGTCGGCGTCACCCGGTGCCGCGTTTGGTTGGGCGCTGTTGGTCTTCGGCCTCGCGAGCGCTGTCGTCGTGGCACGCCCGCTGCATGCGCTCAGTGCGCGGTACCCGCAGGCGGCTGACTGGACCATCGCTTGGCGAGGAGCGAAAGCCGCGGTCACGACAGCCGTTGGGCTTGGGTTCCTCGCGGCCATCGCCACTGCCTTTATCGAGCGCGATGGCGATGAGATCAAACTTGCCGACCTGGCGTCGCTCGTCCCGCGGGCCGTTGGGCACGCCGTCAACTACGGCGTGGACGTCTGGCAGGTCTCCGTCCTTGGTCGAGTCCGCAACGCCGGCGCGAACCCAGACGCGTTCCTGGCCGTCTACGACCGCCACGGGCTGTCACTGTTTTACATCGCTCTTGTGCTGATCCCGGTCCTCAGCGTCGGGGCAGGAGTTTGGTCGCTGTCGCGCTCAGGCGCAGACCGGCTAGCCGTAAGCCGGGCCTGCTACCGGATGAGCGCCTTCGTAGTGCTCCTGTATCTGATCCTCGCGATTCCGACGCTTGCATCGCTTCAGGTCCCTGGTGAAGAGGTTGCCCGGTTCGGGCCCGAGGTCCTGCTTGGCGCGTTGCTCATCGGCGGTTGGTACCTCGTGCTCGGCTTTGCCGCAGGTCAGCTCCTCCATCCGCACCGCGACGTCGCCTCACATGCGCGATTGGTGCGGCCAGTTGAGGTCGCGGTGATCGGCGGTGTGCTGCTCGTGGTGAGTCTCGTGTTCGCCGTTATCGAGAAGGGTGGCAAGGACTTCCAACCCCAACGTGCCTTCAGCGGCACCTTCGCCTTCGGCGACAGCTCAAGTTCGGAGAACAGTGCATCCGGCTCCTCAGACTCCAGCTCTCAAGACTCGGAAGCGCGCAGCACGTTGTCTGAACTGGCTGCGGCCGAGGAGAGCTACGACTCGGACAACGGCTTCTACACCGACGACACGTCAAACCTGAGCAGCTACTCCGAGCCCAGCGACGTGATCGTCGACGTCACGACGAGCAGCGACGGCTTCTGCGCGACAGCTACTGGCGTCGACTCGTCGAACTACTTCACCTACGACAGCACCAACGGCAGTGTGGAGGACGGAGACAACTGCTGATCCCCGAGTGTCGCTGGTGAGTGAGAAACGAACCGGCCGGCGCGCCGCTCGATGCGGACCGCCGTCCTGGGCGTCAAAGATCTACGGACATCGATCGTGTCGACTTCCGTCGGGTCGGCAAGGTGTGCCAGAAGTGTGCTGTGGGATGAGCCGGTGATCCTTCCCGGGCAGGTGAAGCCGGCGAAGAGCGGGCGCGTGATACTGCCCAGGGCCATCGACGGGACGCGTAGCTAGGCCTGGTTCGTCGCCTCGGCCCGAGCGCGAGTGTCGCCGACGGGCGACATCGCGCTGCATCGGAACGCGTTGGTGGAAGCCAGCGCAATCAAGGGGGCCGCGGCATGCAGCCCACCACGGGTGGGCGCGGAGTACGCAAGGGGTCCAGGAACCTTTCGATCCCCTCTCGCGGCTCAATTCTTCGATAGCGTGGCCGGCATGGGCCGTGAACGTGAATGCCGCTGAGGACGACCCGTGCCGCGATTCCCTACGCCTAGATGACTCGCCAGACAGAGGGAAGTTGTTCGTGAGCGCCGACTTTGATGGCTACCGGCCACGCTTCTGTTGTCTGAACCCGTACAAAATGAAGTCCACGCAGGTCTTCCACCCAGCCTCCGACGTCGCCATGACGAACAAGGGGCTGCCGGCCATCCCTGAGGGTCGTAGTGAGACCCCGCTCAGCCGCTGGGATTTCGTCATCGGTGGCAAGCCGGCCTCGTCCATGTTCGTCGAGATCGACGACCAGGGCCGCGGGGCCGGCAACGCTGACCACGGGCCTCTGCGCCTGCGAGAGGTCTTCGCCGGGGACGCGAAGTGTTTGCTGACTGACAAGGCCCTGCGAATTGCCGCCTATTCAGGAAGCGTGCTGAACTTTGGCAAGCTTGGGGTCGCCGCGATCCTCGGTTTCACGATTCCGCTCGCGGAGGTCACGAACGTCGACGCTGGGCGGTCCAACCCGGTGTACACGGCGCGCAGCTTCGTCATCGAGTGCAGGCAGCTGGGAGCCGGCTTGGAGATCGGGAAGGCCTGCACGGCGAACGAGCAGTTCAGTTCGAGCGTCTTTGCTACCAACAAGATCAGAGACTTTGCGACAGACCTGACACAGGCGCTCGCCAGTCTGCGCCCCCAGTCCGAAGACGTGAAGGGGTCAACCGCCCCCTCTGAGCTGATCGAGCGCTACTGCGACAACCGCGAGTGTGACGTCACAGACGCATTGACTACTGCAGATTGTCCCGGCTGCGGCCTGCCGACTTCAACGTAGCTCGCCGCATGCCCCGTGCAGCGCCCTGCCCTGCGTTTCAGCCCGCACTACCTGGTACGGCGGCAGGCGGCGGGGATGGTCTAGGGGCAGATGGCCTCCGCTGTGGCTGCGAACACGAAGAGCACGTCGCGCAGTCCACAGGTTCGGGCGTGTGGGCCAAGGATCTTGGGCGCCTTTGATGATGCGTTGTCTGCGAAGGCCGTCTCCTCGAACTCGATCTTGTTCAGCGCGTCAGCGGCAGGCGTCGGGTGTGCGTTGCTGAGGATGGGCGACAAGATCCAGAGTCGAAAGGTGGACTTCTGTGCCGGCTGGAGTGTCAGCGTGGTCGTGGGCTGGTTGACGGCGTCACCGCAGTTCCAGCTCCCGTCCTGCTCCAACGCGACCTGCTCGCCGTAACCGCCTCCATGGACGATCCCGGAGATGCCAATGGTGACGTTCGTGGGAAGGGAGCCTTCGGTGTAGTGGATCGTTACCGTGGCAGGCGTGAAGACGAGTTGCGCACGGGCGACGGGGTAATCGGCGCCACAGTCGTGCATGACCTGGTCTGGGACACCGGTGGCTTCTGCGGACGGGGATCCGACAAGGAAGGTCTCTTCGATCGTCGTGCCTGCGCGATCGGACTGGCGAATGGTGCCCGCGAGCGACAGATCAGGGTTCGTCGCGTCGGGGGTCTTGGTGGCCTGGGCCCCAGAGGCTGGGGTAGTCGCAGCGTCGCTAACGGGGCTGCTGTTCAGCTGGGGGCTCTCGGCAATGGTGCTCTTGCCGTTGCAGCTAGTGAGGGCGAGGACCACGAGAGCCATGGGCAGGAGCCGCCGGGTCGCGGTGTCTAGTTCCACGGCGGCAGTCTCCTCGATGGCGGGCAATCTTCGCTCGTGGTTGCCGAGATCGGTCCTACGTTGCTCAGGTGGGCACCGAGGCCGGCAGCGAGTCGCCTGTGTTGCTGTAGGTAGGCCCACAGCCCGTCGATCCTGATGAGATCCGCGCGCAGCTCATCACCGTCCGAGCGCGGCTCGCCAGATCAGCACGGCAACTGACGATCCGCCTACCAGCGCAGTGGCCTTCGGATAACGACCACCAGGCACCTGGCCATATGCAATTATCCGTGCCAGTTGTCGCGTAGGACTTGCGCATTGAGCCGGGGGGCGGATGTCGAGCCGAGTTCTGGCGATGTCGCAGGTCCGCAGGGACTCGAGTGAGATCGACCGTCGTCGCAGAGTTGGGGATAACCGTGGCCGCCAAGAAGGACATCGAACGGGGACTGCGGGCAACCGTCTACGCCAGTCGTGAGCAGGTGGTCGAGGCTTGTTTACGCGCCGCAAGCACGCTCGGCACGAAGTGCGAAGCTGTGCCAAGCAGTGCGAAGGTCGTCGTCAAGATCCGGCCCGGGCTGAGCCGGAAGCGCTCGGTGGTGTCGCCGACGATCGGCGTGAACCTCTCACCCGGACCGGATGGCGCGATCAACGTCACCGCAACCGTCGAGAAGTACATCACCACGCAGAGCCGCGTCATGTTCTTGCCTGTCGGGCCCAAGACTCTCGTCGGCAAGGGTCAGCTTGTGTCGTTCTTGAAGGGCCTCGGTCAAGAACTCGTCGCCATCGACGCCGGCGGCGGTTCGCTCGAGTACTCAGGCTTTGGCTGAGGTGGGCGGAACGATGTCCTCGCAGCCCTTCATCCCTGTCCGGCTCGTGGAGGCAGGGGCTCCCAGTCGGCAGATCTTCACGCCGGCCTTGCAAGCCAACGGCGAGCCCGTCTGGCAACCGGGGGACGCGGAGGTGCACACCTGGGACATCAACAACATCGGCTGGGCACATGGAGACGTCGCCGCTCGACAAGACTCGCCCGGCGTTCGGGGTCGCGTCTATCTGACCAGCTCACGGGTTGTTCTAGTAGCGACTGGATTCGCCAGGGGCAGCCGCTACAGCGGCTATGACCCAACCGATGTCATTGTTGGTGCCATCGCAACGAAGGTGTCGCAGCGTCGAGCGGAGAAGGCATCCGCGAACACGTATCTGGTCGGTCAGATGCGACTGCCCTGGTTACAGGCGGTCGCTTTCGCAAAGCCCGATGCTGCAAAGGCGCTTCGAGGTGAGGTTCGTCTCATGACGCAACATCGCACTGCGTTCGGCGATCTCGAACTTGCGACTCTGCTGCTCAGACACTCGGATCCGAGCCACACCGAGAACTTCGTCAACTGGGCGAGTCATTTCGTAAGAGGTGACCGCCAAGGGTGGGCATCAACGTCTGAAGGCGATAGCGCCGCGTTGGCCAGAGTTCCCGTGGCAGCTGACGTCCGTACGGACCCCGGGAAGCTGCCGGTGATCCTCTACCCTGGCGCTCGTATCCCCTCGGCCGATACGGCTAGTCAGGGACTACTGAGCAGCAGGTCGTTTACGTGAGCCTGCGTGCACTGCGACTGGTACCGCTCCTGGCAGTCTTGACCGCCGTATCGTGTAGCTCGGGTGGGTCAAGGGCCGCCAAGGACGAGTTGTCGACCGCCGCGAAGGCAAGCGTCTCTGCGTACTGCTCGTACTTCCTCGCACAAGGGCAGAAGCTGCACGACGAGTTCACATCAGCCGACGCGGCTGGCCAGGCCAACCCGCTGGGATCCTTGCTCGTGCTCCTCGGCGCACCAGGGCAGCTCGCGACGTTTTTCGACGGCCTCTCGTCTCGTGCGCCCGATGACATCCAAGGAGATGTCGAGACTCTCGCCACCGCCTTTCATCAGGAAGTGTCCAACGTCGGACAGGACGTGACCGACCCCGTCGCCGGACTCGTCAGTGGACTGGCGAGCGGTGCAACTTCTGCTGCAGCGTTCCAGCGTGTCAACGCCTACACGACCGCTAACTGCCCCGGTGTGGTCGCCGCGGCGGCACCTGACCAGAGCTCATCCGCGGCGTCGCCCTCGGGAACCACGAGCGGCCTCGTGCTGGCAACGTGCACACCGCCGAGCCAAGTCACCATTGATTTTCTCGACCCAAGCACAGGCGCCCAGCTAGGTGAACACCCCTTCCTCACGGGAACGTCAGCCACAGCCAACGTGGCCTGTGGCGGCACACCGGACAATGACCGCGCCCCAGCCGGCCCGCTTCGTATGGAGTTCGATGCCAACTATGACCGACTAGCCGTCAGCATCCCCGCGCATGACTCAGGCACAGATGTTGGTTATGTGACGTCAACAGGACAGGTCACCGACGTGTCCCCCCAGCCTTCTGGCAATACTGACTTCACGGCCGCGAGCCACGACTCGCTGGCGTCGTTCCAGCCTGACTCCGCCAACCTGTGGTTCCAGCACGGTGACAACGTCGTCTCTGTTGACACCTCTGCTAGTGGCCCGGCCATCGTCAACCACGCGAATGTGAAATTCGGTGATGACACCGGTGTGGACGGCACCGGCCGATACCACCTCCCGCCGGGCGTTCCCGTGGATGCCACCGGAACTCGATGGGTGAACGCGACCGAGAACCCGTATGTGATCCAGGTATGGCGTCCCGGCGACGTTCTGGAGGGCAACTTCACACAGGGTGTGCCCCTGGCCACCTACGCCATGCCTCGAGAGAGTTTCGATTGTGAGCCATCGGCCTGGATCACGGAGAAGTCTTGGCTCTGTGACGATGGGGCGGTGGCCACCGTTGGTGCGCATAACGTGCTGACCATCACGTCGCCGATCCCTGCAGTGGATGGACGATCGAACTTCGATTTTGTGTTGTCCCCAGACCGCACGCAGGAGGCGTTCCAGTCGTGCCGATCAGACGTGTGCTCGATTTACACGGTGGGGCTGACCGGCGGCACCCCAGTGAAGGTTGTCGATAACCCAAACGCGCTGACTTCGACGCTCGTCGAGTGGAGGTCATGATTCGCGGCATGCCCCGAGGCGAGCGTGCGCTCCCGCCGATCCTGCAGGTCTGAGGCCTCGAGCGACGGCGAAAGTCCGGCGACCAGGGTGCCGGCATGCGGACTCCTCTCGGACGACCACCGACTGGACACGTCGTCTCAAGATCAGTGTCCGGGACAGCGGGATCACTTCAGTACGGCCGAGGGAGGCGCCGGAGGCGGCTGGCAATGCGCTGCCTCCTCCGGGCGGGCGCGGAAGCGATGTCTG
>JAODNF010000133.1 GCA_025464915.1 Frankiales bacterium
GATGGCGCTCGCGTTCGTCGCGCAGTCGGCCCGCGGTCTCGGCAAGCCGATGATCCCGCAGAGCGAGGTCGACAAGGCGAGCACGATCGTCGAGCGCTTCATGATCCGCTGGAAGGGCGACCCGGACCCGAAGCACACCAAGGCCGTCGACGCCTACTTCGTCTCCGCCGCCGAGCACGGCATGAACGCCTCCACCTTCACCGCCCGCGTCATCGCCTCCACCGGCGCCGACGCGGCGGCGTCGATCTCCGGCGCGATCGGTGCGCTCTCCGGACCGCTCCACGGCGGTGCGCCCAGCCGAGTGCTCACGATGCTCGACGAGGTCGAGCGCGCGGCGAGCCCGGAGAAGTACGTCAAGGACCTGATGGACCGCGGCGAGCGCCTGATGGGCTTCGGTCACCGCGTCTACCGGGCCGAGGACCCGCGCGCCCGGGTGCTGCGCCGCACGGCGAAGGAGCTCGGCTCGACCCGCTACGAGGTCGCCGAGGCGCTCGAGAAGGCGGCGATCGAGGAGCTCACGGCCCGCTACCCGGACCGGCCGCTGCGAACGAACGTCGAGTTCTGGAGCGCCGTCGTCCTCGACTTCGCCGAGGTGCCCGCCCACATGTTCACGAGCATGTTCACCTGTGCCCGCACCGCCGGCTGGTCGGCGCACATCCTCGAGCAGAAGAAGCTCAACAAGCTCATCCGCCCGTCGGCCAAGTACGTCGGCCCGGGCCCCCGTCCCGTCTCCGCCGTCGAGTCCGGCACGCTCCCCGCAGGAAACCAGGTCTAGTGGCAGTCACGATCCCGAACGAGCTCCTCCCCGCCGACGGTCGCTTCGGCTCCGGCCCGTCCAAGGTCCGGCCCGAGCAGCTCACGGCCCTCACGGCTGCGGCGAAGGTCATCGGCACGTCTCACCGGCAGAAGCCGGTGAAGGACGTCGTCGCACGCGTGCGGCAGGGCGTCAGCGACCTGTTCTCCCTCCCGGAGGGGTACGAGGTCGTGCTCGGCAACGGCGGTTCCACCTGCTTCTGGGACGTCGCCACCTTCAACCTCGTGAAGGACCGGGCGCAGTTCCTCGCGTTCGGTGAGTTCGGTGCGAAGTTCGCAGAGGGCGTGAAGGCCGCCCCCTTCACCGGTGAGCCGACCATCATCAAGGCCGACCCGGGCAGCGCTCCGGACTGGGCGCCCCAGGCCGGCATCGACCTCTACGCCACGCCGCACAACGAGACCTCGACCGGTGTCGCCCGGACGGTCCGGCGCCCGGTCGGCGCCGACGCCGGCGCGCTGCACGTCGTCGATGCCACGTCCGGGGCCGGCGGACTGCCCGTCGACATCGCCGAGACCGACGTCTACTACTTCGCCCCGCAGAAGAGCTTCGCCTCCGACGGCGGCCTGTGGCTCGCGGTCATGTCACCGGCGGCGGTCGAGCGCGTCGGCCAGGTCCGTGCGGCTGGGTCTGACCGGTGGGTCCCGCCGTTCCTCGACCTGCAGACCGCGATCGACAACAGCCGCCTCGACCAGACCTACAACACCCCGGCCGTAGCGACGCTGCTCATGCTGGCCGACCAGCTCGACTGGATGAACCGCCAGGGCGGCCTGTCGTGGTGCGTCCAGCGCACCGCCGACTCCTCGCAGCGGCTCTACGCGTGGGCGGACAAGACGTCCTGCACGTCGCCGTTCGTCACCGACGAGAGCCTGCGCTCGCAGGTCGTGGGAACCATCGACTTCGAGGGCGTGGACGCTGCCGAAGTGGCGAAGGTGCTGCGCGCCCACGGCGTCGTCGACGTGGAGCCCTACCGCAAGCTGGGCCGCAACCAGCTGCGGGTGGCGATGTTCCCGGCCGTCGACCCCGCGGACGTCGAGGCGCTGACAGCGTGCATCGACCACGTCGTGGAGCAGCTCAGCTGAACGCACCCCGGCAGGCCTGGGTCCCTCGGGTCCTCAACCTGACGCTCGCGGGGTTCCTGCTGCTCTTCCTCGTCCCGATGGTCCTGCACCTGTCCGAGCTGTCGCTCTCGGTGCAGGTGTTCCTCGTCGTGCTGGCGATCCCGCTCGGATTTCTTTGTCTGGCTTGTCTGGCTTCTGCCATCCGGCCCGGGAGCCTCGGAGGACTGGTCCGTCGTCGACGCTGACTAGTCATGTCCGGATTCGCCCTCAGGAGCGTGTCCTGCGTTGTCCTGACATGCCGTGAAACCCCTGACTACCAAGGGAAGTCGCGGGCTACTGCCCGTGACCTGACTAGCCCCGAATCGTTTCCTCAAGCACATGGCTGGCTATGACGAACTAGTCATCACAGCCCACCAGAGGAGACCCCCAGTGCGTCCCAGCCGCTCGATCCTCGCTCTTGCGATCATCGCGTCTGTGCCTGCCAGCGCCGCCCTCGGAGTCCTGGGTGGCGGCGCCACCGTCAACGCCGCCCCGACGACCTCCGTGCACGCCCCGGTCGCCCAGGCCCCCCGGGTCGTGGCCCACGCCGTCGCCGCCCCGAAGCACACCGTCGCCTCGGCCAAGCCCGCCGCGAAGAAGCCGTCCGCGAAGCCGGTCGTCCACCACGTCACGCGCACCACCGCCAAGCCCGCCACCGCGACCCGGACCGTCACGCGCGCCGCCGCGAAGCCGGCCACCGCGCCCGTCGCGCAGCCGGCGGTCCACACCGGCAATGACTACCCCTACGCGGGCGCCACGAGCAACGCCAACGACAAGTGGGGCTTCACCGAGCGCCAGTGCGTGAGCTTCGCCGCCTGGCGCCTCGCCAAGGGCGGCCGCGCGATCGACAACGCCCAGGGCTGGGGCAGCGCGTTCCACTGGGACGAGGCTGCCCGCGCCAACGGCGTCCCGGTCTCCGCCACCCCGCACGTCGGCGCCATCGCCCAGTGGAACGTCGGCGAGGCGGGCAAGGTCTGGGTCAACGGCGGCCAGGGCACCTTCCACGCCGGTGAGTACGGCCACGTCGGCTACGTCGCCGCGGTCTACTCCGACGGCTCGGTGCTCGTGGAGCAGTACAACGTCATGGGTGACCGCAACTACACGGCCCTGCGCATGACGGCCCCGCGCTACCTGTTCTGAGCCCTAGCGGAAACCTCGTCCATGAGGTCTCCCGGACGCTCAGGGTGCATGAGCTTGCCCGCCCAGGGCCCCTCGTCAGGGCGTGACGCCACGTGGCCCTGTCAACGAGCCACCGGGTCGGAGGTCGCACGCAGCAGCGCGGGACGCAGCGCCAGGCCCTCCCGACGGGCGAAGAAGGCCACGGCCGCGGCGGCACTGAGCGTGCACACGACGCCGCCGATCCAGAGGCTGCTGCGGGGACCGGCGTGCTCCGCGAGGACACCCAGGAGGGGCGCGCCGATGGGCGTACCTCCGATGAAGACCGTCAGGTAGAGCGCCATCACACGACCGCGGACCTGCGGCTCGGCGCCGAGCTGCACGATCGCGTTCGCCGTGGTCGTCAGCGTGAGCACGGCGGCGCCCGTGGGCACGAGCAGGACCGCGAGCACCCAGAACGAGGGAGCGAAGCCGTCAGCGACCTCGAGGACCCCGAAGGCCAGCGCGGAGACGAGCATCGTGCGGATCCTGGGCAGTCCGGTGCGGCGCGCCGTACCGAGGGCCCCGATCAGCGATCCCACGGCGAGGGCAGAGGTCAGCAGGCCGAACGAGCCGGCGCCCGCACCGAAGGTCTCCTTGGCGATGAGGGACAGCGTGATCTGGAAGTTGAGGCCGAAGGTGCCGACCATGAAGATGAGCAGGATCGGGACGTACATCCGGGGTCGGGTACGGACGTACCGGAACCCCTCCATCAGCTGCCCCGGCTCGCGCGGGGCGCGGGCGCTCCGGAACAGCTCGCTGCGGCGCATCATCATCAGCCCGGTGAGGACCGCGACGTAGCTGACGGCGTTGCCGAGGAACACCCAGCCGGTCCCGACCCCGCTGATCGCGACACCCGCCACCGCAGGCCCAACGATGCGTGCGGAGTTGAACGTCGCGCTGTTGAGGCCGACGGCGTTCGGCAGCTCGTCTGGGCCGACGAGCTCGCTCACGAAGGCCTGCCGCGTCGGGATGTCGATGCAGCTCGCGAGGCCGAGCCCGAAGGCGAGGGCGTAGACGTGCCACAGCTGCACGTTGCCCGTCACCGTCAGCAGCCCGAGGACGAGCGCGAGCAGTCCCATCGACACCTGGGTGCCGACCAGCAGTCCGCGCTTGTCGTAGCGGTCTGCGAGCACCCCGCCGTACAGCCCGAACAGCAGCATGGGCAGGAACTGAAGGGCCGTCGTGATGCCGAGCGCCGTGCCGCTGTTGTGGGAGACCTGGAGGACCAGCCAGTCCTGCGCCACCCGCTGCGCCCAGGTGCCCGTGAGGCTGACCACCTGGCCGGATGCGAAGAGGCGGTAGTTGCGGACGCGCAGCGAGCGGAAGGTCGGGCTCATCCGTCGGCCAGCCTCCCGAGGACGTCGGTCGCCCGGCGCAGCACCTCGCGGTCCTCAGGGCTCAGGTCGCGCATCCGCTGCGACAGCCAGGCGTCGCGGCGCCGGCGGTCCTCGAGGATCCGGGCCACGCCGGCCTCGCTGACCTGCACCAGCACCTGTCGACCGTCCGTGGGATGGGCCGTGCGCGTGAGCAGGCCGGCCTCCTCGAGCTTGGCGATCAGCCGGGTCATCGACGGTGGCTGCACGCGCTCGTGCGCGGCCAGCTCGGACGGCGTGAGCGGCCCGTGCCGGAAGACCGTCCCGAGCGCGGCGATCTGGCTCAGCGTCAAGCTGTCGTCCGGGCGCTGGCTGCGCATCCGCCGCGCGAGGCGCATCACCGTCGTCCGCAGCTCGGAGGCCAGGAGCGTGTCGGTGGGCATGTCCTTAGCATAGGTCATTACCTATGCTAAGGACAACTCAGGTGAGCGTTCGCTGGATGGGATCGATCGCGAAGTAGACCGCGAACAGCGCCGCGATCACCCAGAGCAGGACCCCGGGGTCCTTGGCCCTGCCCGACGCCGCCTTCAGGACGACGTAGCTGATGAAGCCGGCGCCGATCCCGTTGGTGATCGAGTAGGTGAACGGCATGAGCACGATGGTCAGGAACGCGGGGATCGCGATCACCCAGTCGTCCCACGGGATGTCCTTCACCTGGGTGAGGAGCAGGAAGCCGACGACCACCAGTGCCGGAGTCGCTGCCTGGGTCGGCACGATGGTGGTCAGCGGGGTCAGGAACAGCGCGACGACGAACAGCACCGCCGTGACCAGGTTGGCAAAGCCCGTCCGCGCGCCCTCGCCGACCCCGGAGGCCGACTCGATGAAGCAGGTGTTGCTCGAGGTCGACGCGGCACCCCCGGCGACCGCTGCGACGCCGTCGACCATCAGCACCCTGCCGATGCCCGGCAGCTTGCCGTCCTCCGTGAGCAGGCCCGCCTCGTTGCTGATGCCGATGATCGTGCCCATCGCGTCGAAGAAGTCCGAGAGGATCAGCGTGAAGACGAAGATCACCGCGGTGACGACACCTGCGTGAGCGAAGCCACCACCGAGGGAGAAGTGGCCGAGCAGACCGAAGTCCGGCTTGCCGACGACGCTGTCGGGGATCTTCGGCGTGATGAGTCCCCAGCTCTTCACGGTGGCCGTCTCGTTGATGACCACCGCCAGCGCGGAGGCCCCGACGATGCCGAGCAGGATCGCACCGCGCACCTTGCGGATCAGGAGCACCAGGATCAGCAGCAGGCCGAAGGCGAAAACGACGACCGGCCAGCCGTTGAGTCGACCCGTCGTGCCGAGCTGCACCGGGACGGCGGCACCCTTGGGAGTCGTCACGAACCCGGAGTCGACGAGCCCGATGAACGCGATGAACAGGCCGATGCCCACGCTGATCGCCTGCTTCAACGGCATCGGGATCGCGTTGAGGATGGTCTCCCTGAGCCCGGTGGCGGCCAGCAGCACGATGCCCAGGCCCTCGATGACCACCAGGCCCATGGCGTCCGGCCAGGACATCGTGGGGGCGATCGTGAACGCCACCAGGCTGTTGAGCCCGAGCCCCGTCGCGATGGCAAGGGGGATGTTGCCGACGATCCCCATAATCGCGGTCATCACGGCAGCGACCAGAGCGGTCGAGGTGGTCAGCTGCGCGACCGACACGTGGTGCCCGTACTTGTCGACGCCCGAACCGAGGATGATCGGGTTGAGCACCACGATGTAGGCCATCGTGAAGAAGGTCGCGAACCCCCCACGGACCTCCCGCTGGAGGGTGGAGCCGCGGGCAGTGATCGCGAAGAAGCGGTCGAGTGCGGAGGGGGCGAGGGCGGTCTCAGCAGTCGTCATGCCCCTGCAAGATGCCAGACCTCCGCGTCGAGGGCGTTAACGTCTCCCTCGTGTCCGAGCGCCGACCCGACCCGCCCCCGCTGGAGACGAACGACGTCGCGATCGTCGCCGGGGGCACCGCGCTGTGGGCGCTCGCCCTGGTCGTGCTCCTCGTCCTGCGGGTGGCCGGCTCCGACATCCACGACTGGTGGCTCGTGATGTGCGGCGCCGGTGCCCTGCTCGGCCTTCTCGGGCTCAGGTTCTGCGTGCGCCGCCAGCGCGCGATCGCTGCTGGCTGAGCTCTGCCGCTCCCGTCCGCGGCGGCAGCTCGATCGACGACGCCAGCGCCTCGGTGAGGTCCCGCACCGCGTTCTCGAGCTCCTCGACCCGCCCCTGGTCACCGCGCAGCTGCTCGCTGATGATGAGGCTGCCGCCAAGGACCGAGAGCAGCACCACGATCAGGCCGGCGCTGGCCAGGAAGGGGATCTGCCGGTTGAGCAGCGGCTCACCGGAGATCCGGTACCAGCCGATGCCGGCGACGACCGCGGCGAGGCCGAGCACGCCGAGACCGACCCAGAGCCGGGGGCGGGTGGGGTTCATCTGTCCTCCGGACGGACGGAGCCCGGCGAGGAAGCCGAGCAGGAGCGGAAGGGCGATCAGGCCCATGGCGACGAAGGCGAAGCCGGACGCGACCTGGGCGGACAGCGTCATGCGGGTGTTCCGAGGTAGGCGGCGCGCAGGGTGCTCTGCATCGTCCGGACGTCCTCGCCCGACGCCGCGGCGACGACCTGCCCCTTCTCGAGGACGTAGGCGCGGTGCGCGAGGTCGAGGGCAAGCACGTTCTGCTCGACGATGAGCACGGCGACGCCCAGGCTGCGGTTGACCTCGGCGATCAGGCTGAAGGCGCGCTCGGTCATGACGGGCGAGAGCCCGAGGGACGCCTCGTCCACCAGCATCAGCCTCGGGGAGGCCATCAGCGCCCGCCCGAGGGCCAGCATCTGCTGCTGCCCCCCGGAGAGCGTGCCGGCCTTCTGCTCCCGGCGCTCGAACAGGATCGGGAAGGTGTCGTAGGCCCGGGCCAGCGACTCGGCGACCTGGCGCTTGTCGGAGACCGCGTAGCCACCGACGGCGAGGTTCTCGGCCACCGTCAGGTCCCGCAGCATGCCCCGCCCCTCGGGGACCATGACGACCCCCGCGGCCACGAGCTTCTCCGGCACGGTCCCCGTGACCGGTCGGCCGTCGAGCAGGACGGCGCCCGACATCGTCCGAAGCAGCCCCGTGATGGTCCGAAGGGTGGTCGTCTTGCCGGCTCCGTTGGACCCCATCAGCGCGACCACCTCGCCCTCGCCCACCTCGAGGGAGACCCCGAAGAGCACCTGCAGGGTGCCGTACCCGGAGCAGAGGTCCTGGACCTCGAGCAGGCTCATGTGACCGGCTCCAGCGATCCTCGGCCGAGGAAGCTCTCGACCACGCGCGGCTGCGCGGTGACCTGCGACGGGGAGCCCTCGGCAATGAGAGCTCCGGACTCGAGGCAGTAGCAGTAGTCGCAGGTGGCGGCGATCAGCGGGACGTGGTGCTCGATGACCACGAGCGTCAGCCCGAGCTCGTCGCGCAGGGCGCGGAAGCGGTCGCCGAGGGCGTGCGCCTCGTCCGGCGTGAGGCCGGCCGAGGCCTCGTCGAGCAGGAGCAGGTCGGGGCCGGAGGACACCGCCGCGGCGATCTCGACGATGCGCATCGTCCCGTAGGGAAGGTCACCGAGGTGCTCGTTCGAGAGGTGCTCCAGCCCGAACAGCTCCAGGGCCTGGTCGGCGCGACGGCGCAGCTCGCGCTCCGTCTGGACGGCCGCACCGAGCGCGAGCATGCCCGCGGCTGCGGGGTACTGCGCCATCCAGCCCTGAGCCAGGAGCACGTTCTCGCGGACCGTCTCGGCCCGCAGCAGGCCCATGTCCTGGAAGGTCCTGGCGACCCCCCGAGCGGAGCGCCCGGCGGCGGGCGCGGTGAGCAGCTCGCTGCCCCGGTAGGTGATGGAACCCGTCGTCGGCGCGAGCCCGGAGACGGCGTTGAAGAAGGTCGACTTGCCGGCACCGTTCGCCCCGATGAGCCCCACGATCTCGCTGCGCCGGACCTCGAGGTCGACGTCCGCCAGCGCGATGACACCCCCGTAGCGCACCGACACGTTGCGGGCGACGAGCAGGGCCGGCACGGG
>JAODNF010000250.1 GCA_025464915.1 Frankiales bacterium
AGAAGGCGCCCGCGAAGAAGGCTCCTGCGAAGAAGGCGCCCGCGAAGAAGGCGCCCGCGAAGAAGGCACCTGCGAAGAAGGCGCCCGCGAAGAAGGCACCTGCGAAGAAGGCGCCCGCCAAGAAGGCTCCTGCGAAGAAGGCGCCCGCCAAGAAGGCCGCCAAGAAGAAGTAGCACCGAGCGTCACTCGAAGGCCCCGGCTCCGGCCGGGGCCTTCGTCATGCCCGGGGCAGGTCCACCCGCACCGGTTCCGTCGAGACGACCTGCACGCGCTGCCCCGGCCGGAGGAACCTGAACGCGCTGCCCTCCAGCGCCTCGGGCGGAAGGGCGACAACCGAGCCGTCGTCCAGGTACGCCGATCCGCCGGCGGCGTCCCACGTCCGCACCGTCGCCTGAGTCACCAGATCTCCTGCAGCACGCGCAGCGTGTGCGGCCCGACGCCGAGCTCCACTGCGTGCTCGAGGTCGTCCGGGGTGTCGACGTCCCGGCGCACGGACTCCGGGGCCACCAGCTCCACGGCACCGGACGACAGGTGCCGGGAGCGCGACGCATCGCCGTACGCGGGAGCCAGAGCCACGCCGGGGCCGGCGGCCAGCAGGGTCGTGCCGGTTCCCGCCAGGTCGGCCACGAACCCCCTGCCCTGCATGGGGACCCTTCCGAGGACCGCGGCGAGGTCCGGGGCGAGCAGTGCGGGCAGGTCCGCGGACACCGTGGCGACGGCCAGGTCGGGAGAGCCCTCGCGGAGCAGCTCGACCCCGTGCTCGAGGGCCGGGTTGAGGCCGGCGTCCGGGTCGTCCGGGACCACCCGAGCGCCCAGCCCCGACAGCACCTCCGCGGCTGTCGGGTCGTCGGTCACCACCAGCACCGTGGCCACCAGGGCCGCGGCTGTGACGACGTCCGCGGCGAACGCGAGGGCGAGCCGCCGACGGTGCTCGTCGCCGTACGCCGCGAGCCGCGACTTGGCGATGTCGAGTCGTTTCACCGGAACGACGACTCCCCATGACACGCTCACGGGCGAGAGTCTGGCAGGCTCACGCCAGGGCAGACGGCAGATGTGGAGGCGCGCACGGTGCGGTTGGGTCGGATCGGCTTCTGGTACCGGCTGGCAATCGTGATCCTGAAGCCGCTCATGCTGGTGCTGACGAAGCGTCGCTGGTCCGGCTTCGACAACGTGCCGGCCGAGGGCGGCGTCATCCTCGCGGCCAACCACATCTCCTACGTCGACCCCATCGCGCTGGGCGACGCCATCGCCTTCAGCACCAAGCGGATGCCGAAGTACCTCGCCAAGGCCAGCCTGTTCGAGGGCAACGGCATCGTCGGACGCACGATGCGAGGCGCGGGTCAGATCCCGGTGCACCGCAACACCGCGGACGCCTCGGCAGCCCTCAAGGACGCCGTCGACGCACTGCACCGGGGAGAGCTCGTCGCGATCTACCCCGAGGGCACGGTCAGCCGCGACCCAGGCAAGTGGCCGATGGCGGCCCGCACCGGCGTGGCGCGGCTCGCTCTGCTCAGTGGCGTCCCGGTCATCCCCGTCGCCCAGTGGGGTGCGCAGGAGATCCACGACTCCTACCGCGCCAAGGGCTTCCACCTGTTCCCCCGTCACGACATCACCGTGGTCGCCGGTCCGCCCGTCGACCTCGACGCCTTCCGCGGCAAGGAGCTGACGAGCGACGTGCTCCACGGGGCGACCGAACGGATCATGGACGCGATCCGCGAGCTGCTCGAGGGCGTCCGCGGTGAGCAGGCGCCCTCCGAGATCACGCCCGGGCCGGTGCAGACGTGACCCGGGTCGCTGTCCTCGGCACCGGCTCCTGGGGGACCGCCTTCGGCAAGGTCCTCGCCGACGCGGGCTCCGACGTGCAGCTCTGGGCGCGGCGTCGCGAGCTCGTCGACGCCGTCAACAGCACGCACGAGAACCCCGACTACCTGCCCGGCATCGCGCTGCCCCACAACCTCACGGCGACGGACGACGCGCAGGCCTGCGTCGAGGGCGCTGACTTCGTCGTTCTCGCGGTACCGAGCCAGAGCCTGCGCGACAACCTCGCGAGGGTCTCGTTCGACGACAACAGCGTCCTGGTCAGCCTGATGAAGGGCGTGGAGCTCGGCACGACCAAGCGGATGAGCGAGGTCATCTGCGAGGTCGCCGACGTGCCTCTGGAGCGAGTCGCGGTGGTCACGGGGCCCAACCTGGCCAAGGAGATCGCCAGCGGCCAGCCCGCCGCGGCGGTCGTCGCCTGCACGGACATCGCTGTCGCCGAGCGGCTTCAGGCTGTGGCCCTCACGCGGTACTTCCGGCCGTACACGAACAACGACGTCGTGGGCTGCGAGCTCGGCGGAGCGGTCAAGAACGTCATCGCGCTCGCGGTCGGCATGGCCGAGGGGATGGGCTTCGGCGACAACACCAAGGCGAGCCTCATCACGCGAGGCCTCGCGGAGACGAGCCGGCTCGGGCTCGCTCTCGGCGCGGATCCCATGACCTTTATGGGCCTCGCCGGCCTCGGTGACCTGGTGGCCACCTGCACCAGCCCGCTGAGCCGCAACCGCACCTTCGGCGAGAAGCTCGGCCAGGGCCAGACCATGCAGGAGCTGCTCGCCCAGAAGATGCAGACGGCTGAGGGCGTGAAGAGCTGCGAGTCGATCTTCGCCCTCGCCACGAAGCACGACGTCGACATGCCCATCACGGCGCACGTCGTACGCCTCGTCCACGAGGGCCTGACCCCGGTAGACATGGTGCGCAGCCTCATGGGCCGCGACACCAAGAGCGAATGACTGGCGACGGCACCCGGGCCGTGCACGGCCCCGAGCGACGGGCCGTGACCCAGGAGCCGCTGGTGCCGCCGGTCTACCGCACGTCGACGTTCGTCCTGGAGAGCGCCCAGCAGACCGCTGACGTCTTCGCGGGCAAGGAGAGCGGCTGGACCTACAGCCGCACCGACAACCCGACCAGCCAGGCGTTCGCGGACGCGGTGGCCTACCTCGAGGACCCCAGCGGCATCGCTGTCGGTCAGCCCTTCGGCAGCGGCATGGGCGCCATCACGTGCACCCTGCTCGCCCTGTGCAGCAACGGTTCCCACGTGATAGCGCCCCAGGAGGTGTACGGCGGGACCTGGGCGCTCCTGACGCGGCAGCTGTCCCGGTTCGGCATCGAGACGACCTTCGTCGACATGACGGACCTGGAGGCCACGCGGGCCGCAGTCCGGCCGAACACGGCGGTGCTCTGGGGCGAGGTCCTCGCCAACCCCTCGATGACCGTCGCCGACCTTCCGGGGCTGGCAGCGATCGCGCGCGACGCGGGCATCCCGTTCGTCGTCGACGCGACCTTCGCCAGCCCGGTCGTCTGCCGGCCGCTCGAGCACGGGGTGGACCTCGCCGTGCACTCCGCGACCAAGTACCTCGGCGGCCACTCCGACGCGACGGGCGGTGTCGTGGTCGGACCCACCGCGCTGATGGAGCGCATCCGGACCGTTCGCGTGGACACCGGTGCGACGCTCGCTCCTGACGAGGCGGCGCTGCTCCAGCGCGGCCTCGCCACCCTGCCGCTGCGCGTCGCCCGGCAGTGCACGACCGCGGCGGTGGTCGCTGCCGCGCTGAGCGAGGATCCCCGTGTGGTGCGGGTCGACCACCCGAGCCTGCCGAGCCACCGCGACCACGACCTGGCCTCGAGGCTGTTCCGGGGCGGCCTCTACGGCGCCGTCGTCACCGTGGCCCCGGAGGGCGGCCGCGAGGCCGGCATGGCGCTCATCGACGGGCTCCAGCTCGTCAAGCGCGCGACGTCGCTCGGCGGCACTACGAGCAAGGCCGTGCACGTCCCGACCACGACGCACCTCGCGATGGACGAAGCGACCCTCGCGGCCGCCGGCATCCTGCCCGGAGCGGTGCGGGTCAGCATCGGGCTCGAGGACCCCGAGGACCTCCTCGCGGACTTGCTGCAGGCCCTCGGGAAGGGTTGAGGTTCGCCGCTTCTGGTCAGGACCACGGGGTGGAGTCCTTCGACGTCGTGGTGCTGGGTGCAGGGTCGGGCGGCGAGCGCCTTGCCGGTCTCCTTGCGGACGCGGGTCGTCGGGTCGCCGTGGTCGAGAGCGGCCGGGTGGGCGGCGAGTGCCCCTACACCGCCTGCATCCCGAGCAAGGCGCTGCTGCGGTCGGCGACGGCGCGGCACGACGCGACGCGGCTCGTCGAGCTGGGTGCCGTCGCGACCGCACCGGTGCTGGACAGCGCGGAGGCGGCCTGGCAGGCCGCCGTACGACGGCGCGACCGCCTCACCGAGCACCTCGACGACAGCGCCGCCGCGAAGAGCCTGCAGGACAAGGGGATCACCCTCGTGCGCGGCGAAGGACGCGTCACGCAGGACGGGGTCGTCGACGTGGCCGGCCGCGCTCTGTCGTACACGGACCTGGTCGTTGCCACTGGCTCCTCACCTGTCGTCCCGGACATCGCAGGCCTGGCCGACATCGAGCCGTGGACCTCTGACGACGGCCTGACGAGCAGCGAGCGACCGGCGTCTCTCCTCGTCCTGGGCGGGGGCGCGATCGGCTGCGAGCTGGCGCAGGTCTACGCGCGGTTCGGGGTCGAGGTCGTCCTGGTCGAGAGCGGGGACCAGCTGCTCGGCAAGGAGGAGCCGCGAGTCGCGGCCGCGATGGCAGAGCTGCTGCGGTCCGACGGGGTGGACGTCAGGCTGGGCCTTAGCGTCACGTCGTTCGAGCCGATGGCCCGCCTCGACGACGGCAGCACTGTCGAGGTGGCGAGGGTGCTCGTCGCAACGGGTCGCCGCCCACGGACCGAGGCGGTCGCGGCCCTGGGCCTCGAGCGCAACGATGACGGCGGGATCGCCGTCGACGCGGCCTGCCGGGCGCGCGACCACGTCTACGCCGTGGGCGACGTCACCGCCCTCGCCCCGTACACGCACGCGGCCAACTACCAGGCCGACGTGGTCGCCGACGTGATCCTCGGCGGTGACCGCCGGGCCGACCTGCGGGCCGTGCCGCGCTGCGTCTACACCGACCCGCCCGTCGCCAGCGTGGGCACCCTGGACGCACCGCACACGGTCTGCGTGGACCTCGGGGACGTCCCGCGCACAGCGACCGACAGCGAGCGGCCGGGCCTTCTCGTCCTGGCCTCCGACGGTGAGGTGCTCGTCGGTGCCTCCGCGTTCGGCCCGCGCGCGGACGAGTGGCTCGCCGAGGCGACGCTGGCGATCCGCGCACGGGTGCCGCTCGCGGTGCTGCGGGACACCATCAGGCCCTTCCCGACGGTGGGAGAGGCCTACCTGCCCGCGGTGTCGGACCTCATCGCGTCAGCGCGGACGTGATCGCCGGCGCCATCGCGCCCAGCAGCTCGGCCTGAGCGTCGAAGTGGTCGGGGATGACGACCTGCACGTCGACCTTCAGCCCGCGGGTGGTCCAGGTGCGGGTCGCGCCCGTGTCGTGCATCGCCCAGCGCACCGCGTCGAAGGTGTAGGGGTCGTCGGCAGCGAGCCCCTCGGCGACGCCGCACCGGACCTCGATGGCCGGGTCCGTCCCGTAGGCGACGGTCGTGGACGACTCGGGCACCGCCGGGCGCTTCTTCACGCCGTCGGCGAGGGCGGCGGGCAGCTGGCCCTTGAGATCGGCGCAGGACAGCAACACGCCGGGCTGCAGGCCGTTGACCGGTGTGACGGCGACGGCGTCAGAGGGCGCGGGCGTCCCGCCGGTGCAGCCGGCGACCAGGAGCAGCCCGAGCAGTCCTACAGGTGGACGACGGGGCACGTGAGGGTGCGCGTGATGCCGTCGACGCCCTGGATGCGGGCGACGACCAGCTTGCCGAGCTCGTCGACCGAGTTGGCCTCGGCGCGGACGATCACGTCGTACGGGCCGGTGACGTCCTCCGCCTGCGCGACACCGTCGAGCTTCGCGATGGCCTCCGCGACAGCGGCGGCCTTCCCGACCTCGGTCTGGATGAGGATGTAGGCCTGGACCACGACATGGATCCCTTCTGGAAGGCTGCTCGGCGTGGGCGACGCTACCGCACGTGATGTGGGCGAGTTCGGGCTGATCGCCGCCCTCACCGCCAGGCTGACCCAGACCGACGCCGTGCTGCTCGGGCCGGGCGACGACGCGGCCGTGGTCGCGACGCCTGGTGGGCGCGTGGTGGCGACGACGGACGTGCTCGTCGAGGGCGTGCACTTCCGGCGGGACTGGTCCTCCGCATACGACGTGGGTCGCAAGGCGGCCGCCGCCAGCCTCGCCGACGTCGCTGCGATGGGCGGGGTCGGGACGGCCCTGCTCGTCGGGCTCGCCGCCCCTGCCGACCTCCCGCTGCAGTGGGCGCTGGACCTGGCCGACGGCCTGCGGGACGAGTGCGACCTGGTCGGTGCGGCGGTCGTCGGCGGGGACACGGTGGCCGCCGAGCAGGTCGTCGTGAGCGTGACGGCGCTGGGCGCGGTCGACCGCTGGGTCACCCGCACGGGTGCGCGCCCCGGCGACCTCGTCCTCGTCGCCGGACGCCTCGGTCACAGTGCCGCAGGCCTGCGGCTGCTGCGTCAGGACGTCACCGAGGGACCGCTCGTCGACGCGCACCGCCGGCCGCAACCCCCTTATGCCGCAGGGCCTCTGCTCGCCGCGGCCGGCGCCACGGCCATGTGCGACGTCAGCGACGGGCTGGTCAGCGACCTCGGCCACCTCGCGGCGGGGAGCGGCGTCCGCATCGATCTCGACAGCGCAGCCCTGCACGACCCCGACGTCACCCTGGACGACGTGCTCAGCGGGGGAGAGGACCACGGCCTCGTCGCGACCGTGCCGGCCGCTGTCGACGGCTTCCGCGTCATCGGCCGCGTCCTCGAGGGCGAGGGCGTCACCCTCGACGGCGAGCCGGTCGAGGGCGGTTGGGAGCACTGGCGGTGAGGAGCGTCCTGGTCGTCGGCGGCAGCGACTCCGGGGGCGGGGCCGGCATCCAGGCCGACGTGAAGACCCTCCACTCGCTCGGCGTGCACGCGAGCACCGTGATCACGGCCGTCACCGCCCAGAGCTCGACCGCGGTCTCCGACGTGCACGACGTCCCCGTCGAGAGCATCCGCGCCCAGCTCGCCGCGGTGCTCGACGACCTCGGTGCCGACGTCGTGAAGACCGGCATGCTCTCGAGCCCCGGTGCGGTCCTGGCTGTCGTCGAGGCGCTCGACGCGCGCCCGCTCGTCGTCGACCCGGTCGGTGTGAGCAGCACCGGCCGCTCGCTGCTGAGCCCAGAGGCGCTCGACGTCCTGCGCACCGAGCTGCTGCCCCTGGCCACGGTCGTGACGCCCAACCTCGCCGAGGTCGCTGCCCTCACAGGTGTCGACGTGCGCGACGCGAACGATCTCGAGGACGCTGCCACTGCGGTCCACGCGCTCGGACCGCAGTGGGTCCTCGTGAAGGGCGGTCACCTCCCCGGGGACCCCACGGACCTGCTGTACGACGGGACGACTGCCCACGTCCTGCGCGGCCCCAGGATCAGCACGGAGCACACCCACGGCACCGGCTGCGTGCTCGCCTCAGCGCTCGCCGGTCGGATGGCGCTCGGTGACGACGTACCCGCTGCCGCGGCCGCGGCCAAGGCGCTCGTCACCGCCGCGATCCGGAACGGCTACCCGCTGGGATCCGGCCCCGGCCCCGTCCGTCCCTAGTGCGTGTCCGGCCCCGAGGCGCGCAGCGTGTCGCGGTGGTGGCGCTGGGCGGGTGCAGGCAGGGCGGGTCCGGCCCTGCGGCGCGCAGCGTGTCGCGGTGGCTCCCTAGTCCTCCCACTCCTCGTCTTCGCGGTCGAGGCGCTCGTTGCGCTCCTGGACCGACTGCAGCGCGTGCTCCGCGCCCTCACGCGTCGGGTAGGGCCCGAGGCGCACCTCCGCCCGGCAGCCGCTCTCGTCCTCGACGGTGTGGTGGTCGGTGCACCAGTAGAACGCCATGCGGCTGACCTTCCCACATGCAGAAGGCCCGACTCCCTCGCGGGAGCCGGGCCTTCCGAGACGAACTGGGAGCTAGATGGGGCGAACGGCGTCGGCCTGCGGGCCCCTCTGGCCCTGG
>JAODNF010000264.1 GCA_025464915.1 Frankiales bacterium
CGTCGACTGGCTGACGGCCTTCTACTTCGGCAGCGACACGGGCAAGGAGGGCGGCCTCGCGAAGCAGGGCGGCCTCCGCAAGCTCGTCACCGAGAACCTCGGCGACATCGACGCCCGCGCCGTGAACTCCATCCCGATCGGCAACGCCCCCGACGGCACCCCCATCGTGGTGCGTCCCGGCCGCTACGGCCCCTACGTCGAGGTCGGTGACCGCACCGCCTCCGTCCCCGACGAGCTGCCCCCCGACGAGCTGACGGTCGAGAAGGCCCTCGAGCTGCTCGACACCCCCACCGACGTCGTCCTCGGCCAGCACCCCGACACCGGGCTCGACATCGTGGCGAAGAACGGCCGCTACGGGCCGTACGTCACGGAGGTCCAGCCGGAGGGATCGCCCGAGAAGCCGCGCACCGCCTCGCTGTTCAAGAGCATGAGCCTGACGACGGTCACGCTGGACGACGCAGTGAAGCTGATGCAGTTCCCCCGTGTCCTCGGCATCGTCGACGAGGAGCCGGTCACGGCGCAGAACGGCCGTTACGGTCCCTATCTCACCAAGGGCAAGGAGACCCGCTCCCTGGCCAGCGAGGAGGAGCTCTTCACCGTGGGCCTCGAGCAGGCGCTCGAGATCCTCGCGCAGCCCAAGCAGCGCGGCCGGGCTGCCGCCAAGCCGCCGCTCAAGGAGCTCGGCGCGGACCCCGTGAGCGGCAAGCCGATGGTGGTGAAGGAGGGCCGGTTCGGCCCCTACGTCACCGACGGCGAGACCAACGCGTCGCTCCGCAAGGACGACGACGTCGAGGAGCTCACGGACGAGCGCGCGGCCGAGCTGCTCGCCGACCGCCGGGCCCGCGGGCCTGTGAAGAAGGCCCCGCGCAAGGCCGCCAAGAAGGCACCGGCCAAGAAGGCCGTTGCGAAGAAAGCGGCACCCAAGAAGGCCGCCGCCAAGAAGACCACCTGACCGCTGTCCCCAGCTGCTCCGGGCAGGTCGCGCTCGCGGCCTAGGCTGGGGGAGTGACGGAACGACGGTGGCCAGGGGCGCTCGCGCACCGCGGCTTCCGGCAGCTGTCGCTGGCGCTGGTGCTCTCGAGCTTCGGTGACTGGCTGGGCTTCCTCGCCACGACGGCACTGGCCTCGCAGCTCGTCGACGGCTTCGACGCGAAGAGCTTCGCCATCGGCGGAGTGCTGGTCTTCCGGCTGCTCCCGGCGGTCGTGCTCGCGCCGCTGGTCGGTGTCGTCGCGGACCGGGTCGACCGCCGCCTCGTCATGGTCGTGAGCGACGTGCTGCGGTTCGGGCTGTTCCTGTCGATCCCTCTGGTCGACACCGTCGGCTGGCTCATCGCAGCGACCGCGCTGTGCGAGGTGCTGTCGCTGCTCTGGATCCCGGCCAAGGAGTCGGCCGTTCCGCACCTGGCAGGTGAGCAGCTGCAGTCGGCGAACCAGATCTCGCTGTTCGCGACGTACGGCACGGCGCCGGTCGCCGCGCTCGTCTTCGGCGTCCTCGGGACGCTCTCCGTGCGCACCGGTCATCCCGCGACGCACATCGCGCTCTACATCGACGCGGCGACGTTCCTGTTCGCCGCGGTCCAGGTCTTCCGCATCCACGACATCCCCTCGCGCGCCGTCGCGTCCGGGCACCTCGAGCAGTCCCCGTCGGTGGTCGAGAGCGTCCGCGAGGGCCTGCGGTTCGCCCGCAGCAGCGACCTGGTGCGCGGCGTCCTGGTGGCCATGATGGGCGCGATGGGTGCGACGGGCGTCGTCGTCGGCAACGGCAAGCTCTTCACGGAGACAGTCCTCGACGGCGGTGAAGGAGCCTTCGCGCTGCTGTTCGGTGCGGTGTTCGTCGGCATTGCCCTGGGCGTGGCGCTCGGCCCGCGAGCCCTCGTGGGGACGTCGCGGCGGCGTTCGCTGGGACCGGCCATCTTCGCCGCCGGTGGCTGCCTGGTGTTCATGTCGGTGGTCCCCGTGCTGGCGCTCGTGACGATCGCCACCGGGCTGCTCGGCGGCTTCGCCGGGCTGGCCTACGTCACCGGCCTCACCCTGCTCGGGTCCGAGGTGGACGACACCGTCCGTGGCCGCACCTTCGGCCTGGTCAACTCGCTCATGCGCATCTCGCTGCTCGCCGCCGTCGCAGCGGGCGCGGCCGTCGCGCACGCGGTCGGCATCCACCGGATGGGTCGCGTCGACGTCAACGGGGTCTCCGTGACGCTGCTCCTCGGAGGCCTGCTGGCCCTCGTCGTCGGGGTGCTGTCTTACCGGATCCTGAACGACCGCCCCGGTGTTCCCCTGCACCGCGACCTGGCCGCGCTGGTCCGGCGGGTGCCCGCGCCGGGGCCGGCGTACCCGGGTCTGTTCGTCGTGTTCGAGGGGGGCGAGGGCGCGGGCAAGTCGACCCAGGTGAAGCGACTCGCGGCGGTGCTCTCGGAGCGGGGCGTCGAGGTCGTCGTCACCCGCGAGCCCGGGGCGACCCCGGTGGGCGTCCGCATCCGGCAGCTGCTGCTCGACCCGGCCACCTCGCTGTCGCCGCGAGCGGAAGCGATGCTCTACGCCGCCGACCGCGCCCAGCACGTCGCCACCGTGGTCCGACCGGCGCTGGGCAGGGGGGCGGTCGTCATCAGCGACCGGTACGTCGACAGCTCACTCGCCTACCAGGGCGCGGGCCGCGCGCTGCCTTCGGAGGAGGTCGCTCAGCTGTCGCGCTGGGCGACGGAGGGGCTGGTGCCGGACGTGACGCTCCTGCTCGACATCGACCCGGCCATCGGCCTCGCCCGCGCCACCGGCTCGCCGGACCGCATCGAGCAGGAGTCGCTGACCTTCCACCACGCCGTGCGTCAGGGCTTCCTCGACCTTGCGGCCGCCGACCCCGACCGCTACCTCGTGGTCTCGGCCTCGCTCCCGCCGGACGCTGTGCACGAGGCCGTGGTCGCGCGGGTCCTGCCGCTGGCGCCCAGCCCGTCGTTGGTGAGCGCATGAGCGTGTTCGAAGCCCTGGTCGGGCAGGAGGCGGTCGTCGAGCAGCTGTCGGCCGCTGCCCGGGGCAACGGCATGACGCACGCCTGGCTGTTCACCGGACCGCCGGGCTCAGGCCGGTCCGTCGCGGCGCGCGCGTTCGCCGCCGCGCTGCAGTGCGCTGACCAGGGCTGCGGCACCTGCGAGGCCTGCCACCAGGCGCTGTCCGGCAACCACCCGGACGTTGCCGTCATCGTTCCCGAGGGCCTGCACCTGCTCATCGACCAGGCCCGCGAGGTCATCCAGCGGTCCTCCCGGATGCCGACCCGCGGACGGTGGCAGGTCACCCTCATCGAGGACGCCGACCGGATGGAGGAGCGCACCTCCAACACCCTGCTCAAGGCCGTCGAGGAGCCGCCGCCGCACTCGGTGCTGCTGCTCTGCGCGCCGTCGGTCGACGACCTGCTCCCGACGATCCGCTCGCGCTGCCGCCTCGTGCAGCTGCGGACCCCATCCGTCCAGGCGGTGCAGTCGGTGCTGGTCGCCGACGGCGTCGACCCGGCGATGGCCGCGTTCGCCGCCCAGGCCTCGCAGGGCCACATCGGCCGCGCCCGCCGGCTCGCGCGTGACGAGGACACCCGCCGGGAGCGCCGAGACGTGCTGCGGCTCCCTACCTCCCTCGGGTCCGTCGGGTCGGCGCTGACGGCCGCCAAGGACCTGGTCGACGCTGCCAAGGAGGAGTCCGACAAGCTCGCGGCCGGTCGCGACGACGCGGAGAGGGAAGCGCTCTCGACCGCCCTCGGCGCGGGTGCGACGGGCAAGGGGATCTCCGCCTCCGGGCCACGCGGCGGAGCCGGTGCGATGAAGGAGCTCGAGCGCCGGCAGAAGTCGCGCGGCACCCGCACCCAGCGCGACGCCCTCGACCGGGCGCTCATCGACCTGGCGGCCTTCTACCGGGACGTGCTGTCGCTGCAGCTCGGCACCGGGGCCGCGCTCGTGCACGCCGACCTCGTCGACCAGGCCACCAAGATCTCCGGCGCCACGGCGCCGGAGGACACCCTGCACCGGATCGACGCGATCCTCGCCTGCCGCGAGGCGATCGACGGCAACGTCGCCCCTCAGCTGGCGGTCGAGGCGATGGCCCTCGCCCTCCGCTGACCACTGCGTCCCTGCGTCCGCTCAGGTGGACATCGCCGAGCGTCGGGTGAGCGGACGCAAGGCGGAGGGCCGGCTGCTGCGTCCGCTCAGGTGGACACCGCCCAGCGTCGGACGAGCGGACGCAAGCGCGTGGGCGGGTGCCCTAGACTCGTTCCCGCACAGCACCGCAGCAGTAGGCCGCCTTAGCTCAGTCGGCAGAGCGATTCACTCGTAATGAATAGGTCGTCGGTTCGATTCCGACAGGCGGCTCCACCCGCAGAAGGCCCCCGGTCCCCGGGGGCCTTCTCGCGTCGCCGCTGGCGCACCCGCAGGGGCCGCGGGCCCGCGCTGCTCCGGGCCAGGCCGGGGTGACAGCGCGCAGTCGCCACTAGCCTGGGGGGCGTGACCGACAGCCGCGCTGTCGCGGAGGCTGCCCGGCGTCGGACCTTCGCCGTGATCAGCCACCCCGATGCCGGCAAGTCCACCCTGACCGAGGCGCTCGCCCTGCACGCCCGGGTGATCAACGAGGCCGGGCACATCCACGGCAAGGCCGGCCGCAAGTCGACGGTGTCGGACTGGATGGACATCGAGAAGGCCCGCGGGATCTCGATCTCCTCGGCGGCGCTGCAGTTCGAGTACCAGGGCTCGGTCATCAACCTCGTCGACACCCCCGGTCACGCCGACTTCTCGGAGGACACCTACCGGGTGCTCGCCGCGGTGGACTCCGCGGTGATGCTCGTCGACGCGGCGAAGGGCATGGAGCCCCAGACCCTCAAGCTCTTCGAGGTCTGCCGGCACCGCCGGATCCCGGTGCTGACGGTCATCAACAAGTGGGACCGCCCCGGCCACGACGCCCTGCAGCTGATGGACGAGGTCTTCGCCAAGACCGGTCTGAAGCCGACGCCCCTCACCTGGCCCGTCGGCATCGCCGGCGACTTCCGCGGCGTGCTCGACCGCCGCACCGGCAACATGGTCGAGTTCGCCCGCACCGCCGGCGGCGCGACCCTCGCCACCATGACCACCCTGACACCCGACGAGGCGCTGGCGAAGCACGACGTGCACTGGCAGACGGCGGTCGAGGAGTCGGAGCTGCTGTCGATGGACGACGGCGACCTCGACCTCGAGGCCTACCGGGCCCACCGCGCGACACCTGTCCTGTTCGGGTCAGCCGTCCTCAACTTCGGTGTCGCTCAGCTGCTCGACGCCCTGCTCGAGATCGCGCCCGCGCCCGACGAGCGCCTCGACGAGTCCGGCAAGCCGCGCGAGGTCGGCGCCCCGTTCTCCGGCTTCGTGTTCAAGGTGCAGGCCGGTATGGACAGCGCGCACCGCGACCGGCTCGCCTACATCCGGGTCTGCTCCGGCACCTTCGAGCGCGGTGGCGTCGTGACGCACTCGGCGTCGAAGAAGCCGTTCGCGACCAAGTACGCCCAGCAGGTGTTCGGTCAGGACCGGCAGACCGTCGACGTCGCCTTCCCCGGTGACGTGGTCGGTCTGGTCAACGCCTCGGCGCTGCGCGTCGGCGACTCCCTCTACGTCGACGAGTTCGTGCAGTTCCCGCCGATCCCGTCCTTCGCGCCCGAGCACTTCGCGGTCGCGCGGGCGCTCGACTCCGGCCGCTACAAGCAGTTCCGGCGGGGCATCGAGCAGCTCGAGCAGGAGGGCGTCGTGCAGGTGCTGCGCTCGGACCTGCGCGGCGACCAGGCGCCGGTCCTGGCCGCCGTCGGGCCGATGCAGTTCGAGGTCGCGACACACCGCATGAAGGGGGAGATGGGGGCGGAGATCTCGCTGGACCGGTTGCAGTACACCCTCGCCCGGCGCACCACCAAGGAGTGGGTCGCCGAGCTCGACCGGCAGTCCGGTGTCGAGGTCCTGCTGCGCGGCGACGGCGAGTGGCTCGCGCTGTTCGCCGACACCTGGCGGCTCGGCCGCACCCAGCGCGACTTCCCCGACGCCGTCCTCGAGCCGCTCGTCGCCTCTGCCGACTAGGGACGCCTACGCTCCGGGGCTCCAGGGCTTCATCCAAGGCGTCTCGGGCCAGCCCTCGGCGGCGGCCATCAGCGGGAACGCGGTCGCGCCGTCGACCTGCTCGCGCACGATGTCGGCATGGCCGCTGTGACGCGCCGTCTCCTGGATCAGGTGCATGACGATCCAGCGCACCGACCAGGCGTCGAGGTCCTGCGGGAACCACGGCACTCCCTGGGGCACAGGGACGAGCTCGTCGAGGTCGCGGTCCGCGAGCACCGCGTCCGTGCGGGCGGTCGCCGCGTCGTAGCCGGCGAGGAGCTGCTCGAGCGTGTCGTCGCCGGTCATCGTCCAGGCCGCCATGAAGGCCTCCTGCCCGTCGCGCGGCCGGCCCTCGACCATGTTCGTCCAGGTGCCCTCGGTGAACGTCACGTGCTTGATCGCGCCCCCCACCGAGATGCTGCTCGCGGTCGGTGCCTGTCTCGCCTGGTCGTCCGTCAGGCCGTAGGCGGTCAGCCGCAGCTGCAACCGGCACTGGTCCAGGAAGGTCTTCAGGGCGTGCCGCTCGTCGGTCACCATCGGCGTCAGTCCAGGCATGCCGGCACCCTCTCACCCGCCACCGACGAGATCGTTGGTGCTACCGGCGGAAGCGCGCCCGGACGTGCTTGGCCGAGAGCCACGACGCGTAGCCGGCACCGGCGGCGGAGGCGGCGCCCGCGAGCAGCAGGGCCGCGGAGTAGACCGGCTTGGCGCCGCTGACGGCTCCGCGCAGCGGTGCGGCACCCCGAGGTGAGTCCGCGTGCTGGAGCAACGACTCGAGCAGGCCGTCAGGCGGCGTGTCGTCCGTCGTCGCCAGGGAGCGGAGGCCGTCGTGCAGGTCGCGCTGCAGGGAGAACTCCGCCTGGCACGCGGAGCACCGCCGCAGGTGCAGCGCGATGAGGTTGCGCCGGAAGGCGGACAAGGACCGGTCCACATAGGCGGGCAGCTCCGCCTGGACCTCGTTGCAGACCCTGTCGCTCATGTGTCCACCAGCTCCCTCAGCCTCGCGTGCGCCCGGTGCAACCGGACCTTCACCGCGCCCTCGCTCACGCCGAGCAGCTCGGCGGCCTCTTTGGTGGACAGCCCCTGGATGTCCCTCAGCACGACCACCTCCCGCGCGTCCTCGGGAAGCAGCGTCAGCGCCTGGGCGGTACGGCGGGCCAGGTCGGCATCCGCCACCCGGTCCTCGGTCGAGGCCTCGTGCGACTCGATGTCGTCGAAGACCGCGTCGACCATCCCGGCGCTCTGCCCACGGGCTCGCACGTCACCCCGCTTGCGCAGCATCGTCATGCAGACGTTGACCGTCACCCGGTGCAGCCAGGTGCCGAAGGCTGCCTCGCCGCGGAAGCCCAGCACCGACTTCACGACGCGGATGTAGACCTCCTGGGTCGCGTCGGCCGCGTCAGCGGGATCCCCGAGCAACCGGCGGCACAGAGCGTAGACGTGCGTGTACGTCCCCTTGATGAGGTCGTCCATCGCGCCCTTCTCGCCGCGCTGAACCGCGCGGACGAGAGCGGGGTCGACCTGCACAGCCACAGCCTGCACCAGCGGGCCGCCCGCACCGGGGAGGCGCGGTCCTGACACCTCGCGTCAGGCGAGCGTGCGCCGCTCCACCGGGAGCAGCGACCCGACCGCGAGCCGGTCGCGCCCCTCCTGCTTGCAGGACATCAGGCCGGCATCGGCGGTGCGCAGCTGGACCTGCCAGCTGTCGGACGCGTGCGTGTCGGTCACACCGCCGCTGAAGGTGAAGGCGACCCCCGTCGCCGTGACGGCCTGCCGCAGGGCGCCGCGGACGTGCATGAGCGCAGTCAGCGCCTGGTCGGCGTCGCAGCCCGGCAGCACGACGACGAACTCCTCGCCC
The DNA here is from genome assembly GCA_025464915.1 of Frankiales bacterium. GTDB lineage: Bacteria > Actinomycetota > Actinomycetes > Mycobacteriales > SCTD01 > RYN-111. The sequence continues at coordinate 7,939 of JAODNF010000264.1, forward strand.
CCGTAGCGGGCGACGATGTCCTCGTCGCGCAGGTTGTCGCGCAGCACCTGCGCGAAGGTCTTGAGGGCGCGGTCGCCGACCTCGTGCCCCCGGGTGTCGTTGAGGGTCTTGAAGTGGTCCAGGTCGAGCATGGCGACGGCATAGCCGGTGCCGGTGAGGCCGAGCCCGCGCACCTTGTCCTCGAGCGTCCGGCGGTTGAGCAGGCCGGTGAGCGGGTCGACCGTCGCCTGGCGCTGGGCCTGGCTCAGCGCACGCATGGTCCCGAGCCGCGACCCGCTGAGGTGGGCGACGTCGTGCAGGCCGTGCAGCGTCCGCTCTGACGTGCTCCGGCCCTCCTCGCCGAGGACCTGCACCACGCCCAGCGCCTTGCCGAGGAAGGTGACCGGGGTGCAGACGGCGCTCACCGGGTCGCCCGGGCGGTCGCGCAGCCGAGGGCAGGCGTCGAGCTCGGCGCTCGAGCTCATGAGCAGTGTGCGGCCCCCTCGGATCGCCGGGCAGGCCCCGGGTGAGGCGACGTCGCAGCAGCCGGGCAGCGGCCGGTCACCGGACACCTGGACCAGGTGCATCTCGCTGGCGTCGGCGATGAGCAGCCGTGACGCAGCCGCTCCGGTCAGCGCATCGACCGCGCGGGACACCACGGAGTGCACCTCGGCCTCGGTGTCGGTCTGCTCGAGAGCCCGCGCGAACCGGCCTCGGCCCTCCTGGTCGGCGTAGCCGACCTTGAGCTCGTCCATGGCCTCGCCGAGCCCGTCGGCCAGGTCGTCGATCGCGGTGGCGAGGTCGCCCACCGCGTCGTCGCGGCGGACACCGGTGCGAGCCGCCATGTCACCGGACCGGACGGTTCGGACCGTCTGCGCGAGCCGCTGCACCGAGACGTCCACCCGTCCCAGGGCGCGGCGGACCCCGGCCACGACGAGGGCGCTGCACAGCACGGCCACAGCACCCAGCAGGCCGAGCACCCGGTGCTCGGTGCGGTTGATCTGGACCGCGCGCTCCCTGGCGAGAGCGTCGACCCGCTCCCGTACGCCGTCCACGTCCGCGGTCACCCGGTCCACCCGGGCACGTGCAGCGCGGCGGTGGACGGCGAAGGCGGGACCGGCCCCTGCCAGGCCCGCGGCGGCGACATCCGCGTACTCGCGCTCCTCGGCGAACAGCCGGCGGGCCGCCGACTGCAGGCTGCTGGGCAGCACCGTGACGTCCGCGCGGTCGACGGCCGCGCGCAGGCTGTCGAGGTCCGCGCCGGCACCCGATCCCGGCGAGCCGGTCGCGTCCATCTCCAGCAGGTCTCCGCGCAGCGACTCGTTCAGCTCGTCGAAGGTGAGCAGCGCGAGCTGGGAGCTGGCAACCTTGTCGTCGCGGGCGTCCTGCCGGGCGAACACGAAGATGCCGGCCGTCGCGGTCGACGCCAGCAAGACGCAGGCCAGCACCAGGACGGCCGTGAGCCGGCGCTTGTCCTGCGCGAGAGTGACGTCCCGGTGACGGGACAGGTATGAGCGCACGGGGCACCTCCGCCCCGTGCTTCGGCCGGGTCGCAGCTGATCTGTGGCTCCGGGCAGTGATCTCGCCAGAACCGGCCATGTCGAGGCGGTGACCAGATCATCCCTACCTGGCCCGATCTACCCATCTCTGCGTCGGCGCCTCGGGTGGCGGTGCGAGCGGGCCGATAGCACGGCCATGCCCCGAGCCCGAGAGGAACAGATGACCCCGAGCCGGACGCGCGGCGGCCGGTGCGCCGCGGTCGTGCTGCTGCTCGCCGCGCTGAGCGCTGCCTCGCTGGAAGGAGCGGACGGCCTGGCGGTAGGCGGCCAGACCGCGACCGCGGTGGTCATGGCCGCGTTCCTGGTCTCCGGCACCCGCAGGCAGGGGCCGCTCTGGCGCGCCCAGCTGCTGATGCTGCTCGCCATGGCCAGCGGACTGGCCGCTGCCCTGGTCCGGCTCGGGTGGCAGCTGACCACGGACGACCTGCCGAGCTCGGTGTGGGTGACGAACGCGCTGGCGCTGCTGTGGTTGCCGTTGGTCGTCGGGGCGCTGCTCGCGATCCCGGTCGCCGAGAGCCGTCAGGGCTTTCGGGCACGTGCCCTCGCCGACGGGCTGCTCGCTGCGTCGTCCCTCTGGTACCTGCTGCTGGGCGTCGGCGTGGCCCGGGCGCTCGACGCGTCACACGTGGCAGCCGCTCATCGCGTGCACCTGCTCCTCACGCCGATCGGCGACGTGTTCGTCGTCGCCACGGCGCTGGCGGTGTACGCCCGGTGCCAGCCCGCCTACCGCCGCCTGGTCGCGTGGTCGCTCGCCGGCCTCATGACCATCGCCTGCAGCGACCTGCTGTTCGCCATCCCGGAGAACGGCCGGCTCGCCGGCCCCAGCAGCCCGGCGGGACTGGTCAACCAAGCCGGCATGCTGATGCTGGTCCTGGCCGCCGCCAGCATGCGCCGCGACGCCGTGGTCCCGGACTCCCCGGCAGCCGTCAGGTCGTTCGGTGTCGCTGGGGCGCTGCCGTTCCTGCCGCTGCTCGGCTGCGTGGTGGTGACGTCTCGGATGATCCTGCAGGGCTCCGACATGCCACTGGCCCAGCTGCTGCCGGCGCTGTGCGTCGCCCTGGCCCTGATGGGACGCCAGCTGACGGGGTCGCGCGACAAGGAGCGCCTGGTGCAGGCGCTGCGGACTCGCGAGCGGGACCTCGAGTCCGAGCTGCGGCTGGACCTCCTCACCGGTCTCGGCAACCGCAAGCACCTCGCAGAGGCGCTGTCCGCGGCGCTGTCCGACCCGGCGCAGCACCCCGTTTCCGTGGCGCTGCTCGACCTCAACGACTTCAAGCTGATCAACGACAACCACGGGCACGAGACCGGCGATGCCGTGCTGGTGGAGGTCGCTGCCCGGCTCCGCCGGGTGGTGCGGGGGGAGGACGCGGTCTCGCGGCTCGGTGGCGACGAGTTCGCCGTCGTCGCCAGCGGGGTCACCGACGGCGGGCTGTCGCTGGCGGAGCGGCTGCTCTCGGCGTTCGACGAGCCGGTGCGGGTCGGGAGCCAGAGCTTCGGCGTCCGCTCCAGCATCGGCCTGGTCAACGGCCAGGAGGGTGAGTCGGCCGCCGTGGCGCTGGCCTGCGCGGACGTGGCCATGTACGAGGCGAAGGCGCAGCGCGGCTCGGTCTCCACCGTGTCGGTGCTGACGGCGGAGGGTCGGGCCCGGGCTGCGCGCCGGCTCCGGGTCCAGGAGGCCGTGTCCGATCCGAAGCTCGAGCAGTTCTCCCTCGTGTACCAGCCCGTGGTCGAGCTGGCCACGGGCCGGGTCCGCGGGATGGAGGCGTTGCTGCGGTGGGAGCACCCGGACCTGGGCCCGGTCCCGCCCGACGTGTTCGTGCCGCACGCGGAGCGGGCGGGGACGATCGGGCTGCTGGGGGACTTCGTGCTCGCCACGGCGCTGCGCGACCTCGCCGAGCTGCAAGGGCTCACGCCGGAGCGGATCGCCGTGGGCGTCAACGTCTCACCAGCACAGCTCCTGGACGACCGCCTCGTCCGGGACGCCGTGGAGCTGGTGCGGGCACACGGGTTGGAGCCGGACCAGCTGAACATCGAGGTCACGGAGCACGCGTTCGAGTCCGACCTCGGCGCCGTGGCCGCGACGATCGACGCGCTGACGGCCGCGGGGATGTCCGTCGCGGTGGACGACTTCGGCACCGGGTACTCGTCGCTGCAGTACCTGCAGCGGCTCCCGGTTGACGTCATGAAGATCGACCGCTCCTTCGTCTGGGAGGCGGTCACGTCACCTCGGGCCCGGTTGCTGCTGACGTCCATCGTGTCGATGGCCTCCGTGCTCGACCTCCAGCTGGTGGGCGAGGGCATCGAGACCCACGAGCAGCTCGCGGCGCTGCGCGAGATGGGGTGCGAGCTGGGCCAGGGGTACCTGTTCAGCCGGCCCGTCCCGCTGGAGCAGATGCGTGCGCTCGTGCTCGCCGGTGCGCGGATCGATCTCGAAGCGCCGACCACGGTCCTGCCGCCGCCCCGCCGCCCTGCCGACGTCCAGGTCGCGTCGTGAGGCTCGTGCCGCGAGTGCTGTAACCCTTTGCTCGCGGCCGGGTCCAACGAGGTGAGCTGGAGCAGATCGCACCAGCCGACCTTCGCCACTAGGAGTGGTGACCATGTACGCCTTCGTCGTCTTCCTCGGCCTCGCCCTCGGCCTCACCGTCGTCATGCAGGTCATCGACGAGCTGCTTCCCGTCAAGGCTCCCAAGGCCCTCACCCGCACCATCAGCGTCGCGATCGCCTGCGGCTTCGCGTGGGCGCTCGACTACTCGGTCTTCACCTCGTTCAACCAGGACTTCCGCGAGACCTGGATGCACCCGGTGATGACCGGCCTCGCCCTCGTCGGCGGCGGCGAGTTCGTCCGCTCGCTGGTGCTGGCGATCAGCCACCGCTCCGGTGACGCCCCGGTCGAGGTCGCACCCTCCCTGCGCGCCGCCTAGTTCCGGACGACGGAGCCCCCGCCCTGGACAAGGGCGGGGGCTCCGCCATGCTGTGACCATGGACGCCGCCGCTCGCAAGGTCATCGCCGACAAGCACATCGACCCGAACCGTGGGGCCTCGACCGCGCGCGGTGTGCACCACATCGCGCTGCTGTCGAGCGACGTGCAGCGGACGATCGACTTCTACCAGGGCCTGCTCGGCTTCCCGCTGACGGAGGTGTTCGAGAACCGCGACTACCCGAACTCGACGCACTTCTTCTTCGACATCGGGGCCGGCAACGCCATCGCCTTCTTCGACTTCCCCGGGCTCGACCTCGGCCCTTACGCCGAGGTGCTCGGGGGCCTGCACCACCTGGCCATCTCGATCAGCAGGGAGAACTGGGACGTGGCCGTGGCGAAGCTGCGCGACGCGGGGGTGGAGCTGCACCTCGAGAGCGGCGTCAGCGCCTACTTCCGCGATCCGGACGGTGCCCGGCTCGAGCTGCTCGCCGAACCGCTGGGGGAGATGTACGGCATGAAGGTCATCTAAGCCGAGTCACTTACTATGGAATCATGCGCCTGCACTGGTTCCTGCCCACCGGAGGCGACTCGCGCCACGTCGGCTCCGCGACGGTCACCGAGGGGCGCACGGCCGCGGCCGTTGTCCGGGCGCCGTCGATCGAGTACCTGTCCCAGGTGGCCCGGGCCGCCGAGGCGAGCGGCTTCGACGCGGCGCTCGTGCCGGTCGGCATCGGCTGCGAGGACCCGTGGGTTCTGTGCGCGTCCGTCGCGCAGCACACGACGGCCCTGAGGTTCCTGGTCGCGTTCCGTCCGGGGTTCGCGTCGCCGACGCTGCTCGCGCAGCAGGCCGCGACCTTCCAGCGGATGACCGGCGGCCGGCTGCTCCTCAACGTCGTCACCGGTGGCGACCCGGTCGAGCAGCGGATGTACGGCGACAGCCTGGACCACGACGCGCGGTACGCGCGGACCGGTGAGTACCTCGAGGCGCTCGACCGGCTCTTCGCCGGCGAGGTCTTCGACTACCACGGCGAGCACCTGCAGCTCGAGGGGGCCAAGCTCACCCTGGAGGCCCCGCGCCCGAGCATCTACTTCGGCGGCGCCTCGCCGGCCGCGGAGCGGGTGGCGGTCGACCGGGCGGACACCTACCTCACCTGGGGCGAGCCCCCGGTCATGGTGCGCGAGCGGGTCGAGCGCGTGCAGAAGCTGGCCGCGGACTCGGGCCGCGAGCTCTCCTTCGGCATCCGGCTGCACGTCATCGCACGACCGACGCCTGAGGAGGCCTGGCGCGAGGCGCAGCGGCTGCTGGACGGCATGGACCTCAAGGCGATCCAGGCCGCTCAGGAGCGGTACGCCCGGATGGACTCGGTCGGTCAGGCCCGCATGACGTCGCTGCATCAGGGCAGCGCCGAGTCGCTCGAGATCAGCCCGAACCTGTGGGCCGGCGCCGGCCTCGTCCGCGAGGGCGCGGCAACGGCGCTGGTCGGGTCCTACGAGCAGGTCGCGGAGCGGCTCGCGGAGTACCGCGACCTCGGCTTCGGTGAAGCCATCCTGTCCGGCTGGCCGCACCTCGAGGAGGCCTACAACGTCGGCGAGAACGTGGCCCCGCTCCTGTAGCCCCGGCCGCCCGAGCTCTGTGGGCGGTTCCGACGTCAGCCGTCGCCCAGACCCGCAGAGTCCGGCAGCAGCCGCGGCTAGTGCTTGTGGTCCGGGTCGCCGCTGTGCTCGGTGGCGTGCGGGTTGTCGATGAACCGCTTCTGGGAGTTGACCACCTCGGCCTCGGCCTCGGTGCGGCCGACCCAGTTGGCACCGTCGACGGACTTGCCGGGCTCGAGGTCCTTGTAGACCTCGAAGAAGTGCTGGATCTCGAGCCGGTCGAACTCCGGCACGTGGAAGATGTCCTGCAGGTGCGACTGGCGCGGGTCGCCGACCGGCACGCACAGCAGCTTCTCGTCGGGGCCGGCCTCGTCGGTCATCCGGAACATGCCGATCGTCCGGCACCGGATCAGGCAGCCGGGGAAGGTCGGCTCGTCGAGCAGGACCAGGGCGTCGAGCGGATCGCCGTCCCCGCCGAGCGTGTTCTCCACGAAGCCGTAGTCGCTCGGGTACCGGGTGCTGGTGAACAGCATCCGGTCGAGCCGGATCCGGCCGTTGGTGTGGTCGACCTCGTACTTGTTGCGCTGTCCCTTGGGGATCTCGATCGTGACGTCGAACTCCACGTGGCACCCCCTTCGCGGCTCTGCGGGTCACTGCGGCCCACTGCGGGCCAGGTCGGACGGCACCTAGTCTCGCTCACGTGCGCAGGTGGTGGCTGATCGTGATCGCCGCTGCCGTCCTGATGGCCGGTGTGCTCGGGGCTGTCCTGCTCGACGCGGGAGCTGTCCAGACCGGTGCCGTGCCCGCCAGTCGCACCTCGCCGGTGCCCGAGGTCAGCCGCACGCCCCTGCTGCCCGCCGACTCCGGACAGGCACCGCTGCCCACGACCTCAGGACTGCGGGCAGTGCTTCAGACAGCCCTCGCGAACCCGCTCATCTCCCGCCTGGGACTCTCGATCGTCGACGTGCAGTCGGGCCAGCCGCTGCTCGAGCTGGGGGGCGGACGGCCAGTCGTCCCTGCCTCGACGGCCAAGCTGATCACGGCCGTGGCGGCACTGACCGTGCTCGGCCCAGACCAGCGGTTCACCACCCGGGTGGTTGCCGGCACCGGCACCGACGTCATCCTCGTGGGCGGCGGTGACCCGACGCTGCGGGGCCCCAAGAGCAAGGGCAGCGGTGCTCGGCTGGCGGACCTCGCCGCCCAGCTCACCCGGCGCGGCAAGCCGATCGGCCGGGTGCTCGTGGACGACAGCTTGTTCGCCGGTGCGCGGACGGGTCCCGGCTGGAAGCCCGGCTACGTGACGGCCGGCGACGTGTCGCCGGTCAGCTCACTGGAGCTGGTCGACACCGAGT
>JAODNF010000289.1 GCA_025464915.1 Frankiales bacterium
CGTCGCTCGGCCGGCCGGAGACGTTCGTGCAGGGGCTCTACCTCGCGTCGGCCTCCGCCCATCCGGGCGGCGGCGTGCACGGCTCGTGCGGGGCCAACGCGGCCCGGGCCGCGCTGCGAGCGCGGACGACGGGGCGCCTGGCCCTCGCGGCTACGCGCGCTCTGACCGGCCCGCTCGCTCGCGGGTCTTCTTCTCCAGGCGCCTGAGCGTCTCGACGTTCCGGGCCTTGATGGCGAGGTCGATCAGTGGGTTGTCGATCGTCTTGAGCAGGCCGCGCTTGGGGCCTTCCTCGAGCACGACCGTGCAGCCGGTGGGCGTCTGCTCGATGCGCAGGTCGATGGACAGCGAGCCCACCGGCCACGCGTGCGCCTCGAGGGTCAACCGGCGCGGCCGGTCACAGGCGACCGACGTCGTCCGGTCGTCCTTGCGCAGCGGCAGGTAGCCCGCGACGTAGTGGACCTCCGACCCGGGCGCCGGCCAGTCCGGCCCGACCTCCCGGACCGCCCGGGTCCCGACCACCCAGTAGCCGTAGCTCTCGCCGTCCGCCAGGACGTCGAACACGTCCTCCGGCGCGACCCCCGCGAAGTGCCTGCTGTTCGTTGCCATCAACGTCCCCTCAATCGCTCGATCAGGTCGTGCATCCCCTGGCCCTCGTGAGCGTCGACCGCCTCCAGCTCGTCCACCGGGTCCAGCACGTTCCCCGTCGTCGGGGGCACGCTGCCCGGCTTGCTCGCGAGCGCGCTGTAGAGCGGACCGACCAGCAGGTCGAACGCTCCCGGCAGCAGCGTGAAGCCCAGCCGCATCAGCGGGTTGAGCCTGCCGACGCTGACCCGGTCGCGCGGGCGGTCGAGGACCCGCACGACCGCCTTGGCGACAGTGCGCGCAGAGTCCACCGGAGCCGGTGGACGACCGGCCCGGCCCTGGTAGTTCGCGGCCTGCCGGTAGATCGGGGTGTCGACCCCTCCGGGGCTGAGCACGGTCACGTGCACCTCGGGCAGGTCGCGGTTCTCGACAGCGAGCTGCCGTCCGAGTGCGCGCACTGCCCACTTGCTGACCACGTAGGGGGTCATGCTCGGAGCGGTGATGTTCCCGAGCACGGAACCGATCAGCACGAGAGAGCCGCGCCGGCGCTCGCGGAACGTCGGCAGGACGGCACGGGCGAGGTTCGCCACGCCGGTGACGTTGGTCGCCAGCACCGCGTCGAAGACCTCGGCCGGCACCTTCTCGAAGCGCCCGTACGACACCACGCCGCTGGTGCAGACCACGGCGTCGAACGGGCCCAGCGACCGCACGACGTCCTCCACCGCGGAGCGGTCACGGAGGTCGAGCGGCGCGACGGTGACGGTCTGCGCTCCGAGGGAGCGGCACTCCTCAGCCGTGTCAGCCAGGGCTTTCTTCCCCCGCGACGCCAGGACAAGGTCGTCGCCCCGCTCGCTGAGCAGGTGCGCCACCGCACGGCCGATGCCACTCGAGGCACCGACGACCAGGACCGTGCGCGTCACGGTGTGAGGACCACCTTGAAGCAGCCGTCGTCCTTGTGCTGGAACAGCTTGTACGCCTCCGGCGCCTGCTCCAGCGGCACGCGGTGGCTGGCGAAGCCGTCCAGCCCCAACGGGTCACCGTCGGCGGTCACGACCGGCAGGATCTCGTCCATCCACCGGTGCACGTGGCACTGGCCCATCCGGATCTGGATGCCCCGGTCGAACATCTCCATCATCGGCATCGGGTCGATCTCGCCGCCGTACACACCGCTGATCGAGACGGTGCCACCACGCCGGACCGCCTTGACGGCCGTGTGCAGGGCAGCCATCCGGTCGATCGCCATCTTGTCGGTCATGGGCCGGGCCAGCGCATCGGGGAGCAGGCCCACCGCGGTATGGGCGAGCTTGCCGACCGGGCTGCCGTGCGCCTCCATCCCGACCGCTTCCAGGACCGCGTCGGGGCCACGTCCGTCGGTGAGGTCGATCAGCGCCGCGGTCACGTCGCCGACGTCGTTGACGTCGACGACTTCGCACCCGGCGGCCCGCGCGCGCTCGAGGCGCTCGGGCACGAGGTCCACGCCGATGACGCGGTCGACTCCCTGGTGCAGGGCGATCCGCGCAGCCATCAGGCCGATGGGGCCGAGGCCGAGGATCGCGAGCGTCCCGCCCTTGGGGGTGTCGGCGTAGGCCACGCCCTGCCAGGCGGTCGGCACCACGTCGGAGAGGTAGAGGAAGCGCTCGTCGCTGAAGCCGTCCGGCACCTTCACCGGGCCGAAGTGGGCCTGGGGCACCCGGAGGTACTCCGCCTGCCCACCCGGCACCGAACCGTAGAGGCTCGTGTAGCCGAACAGCGACGCGCCCTTGCCGGTCGCCGTGTTCTGCGTCGTCTCGCACTGGGCGTAGAGCTGGCGCGAGCACATCCAGCAGGAGCCGCAGCTGATGTTGAAGGGCACCACGACCCGGTCGCCGGGCTTGATGTGGGTGACGTCGGCCCCGACCTCCTGCACGATGCCCATCGGCTCGTGCCCGAGGACGTCGCCCTTCTTGAGGTAGGGGCCGAGCACCTCGTACAGGTGCAGGTCGGATCCGCAGATCGCCGTGGAGGTGATCTGGATGATGGCGTCGGTCGGTTCCTTGATAACAGGGTCGGGAACGTCGATGACCTCGACGTTCCGCTTGCCCTGCCAGGTGAGTGCGCGCATGGTCGTCTTCCTTCGCGGGGTCGGGGCGGGTCAGGTGAGGTGACGGCCGGACGCGGAGCAGACGGCTGCACTGTCATCGGCCATGTGGGTCCGCTACCCCGGTTCTTGCGACTTGCACCCCCCAGCGGAGCCGGTCAGCGCTATCAGCACAGCCCGGCCAGCGCCACGGGCAACTGGTCGAGCAGCTCCCGCGCCAGCAGGCCCACCCGCCCGCGTTGCGGCACGAGCAGCTGCCCCGCCGTCGCGTGCAGGTGCAGGCCCCAGCACGCTGCCTGGTCCGGGTCGGCGCCGCGGGCGAGCAGGCCGCCGACAGCGCCGGCGAGGACGTCACCCGATCCTGACGTGGCGAGCGCCACGGAGCCGGTGCCGTCGTGCCACAGCCGGCCGTCGGGAGCGGCGACCCACCCTGCCGCCGCAACGACGACCTGGCGCTCAGCCGCGACCTGCGCCGCCAGGCGGTCGACCTCACCGTCGTCCGTCCCTGCCAGCGCGCGGAGCTCGCGCCCGTTGGGCGTGAGCACGGTCCTGGACGGCAGCGAAGGCAGCTCGTCCAGTGCCCCGGCGTCCACGACGAGCCCGACGTCCGGGTGCAGGGAGAGCGCCTTCGCGACCAGCCCCTCGGGCGCGCTCAGTCCTGGTCCGATCACGAAGACGTCGGGGCAGGGGCAGCTGTCGAGCTCCGACAGCTCCCGCACGGCGGCCTCCGGGACGGCCACGCCGAGGGCGCTCGCGGAGCCGCCGGTGCTGATCACCAGGCGGCCCGCCCCGACGCGCAGGGCAGCGATGCCGGCGAGCAGCACCGCCCCGGGCGTCGACGGCTCACCGCCGACGACGTGAACGTCACCGCGGTCGCTCTTGTCCCCTGCGGGTTCGGGCAGCGCCCAGCTGCGGAGCAGCTCCGGGGTGACCTCCTCAGCGCGGCGCATGCGGCGCGTCCGGTTCGGCGGTCACGGGTTCGTCCTGCTGCTCCAGGTGCCGCACGTCGTTGTAGGTCTGCAGCTGCAGCCGTCCGTCACGCGCCACGAACGACGTGACGGAGCAGTTGGCCACGTCCCCCTGGCTGTCCACGGCCAGCACCTCGTGCTCCGTCATCCCCTCGATGACGTAGCGGCAGAGCAGGACGACGACCTGGTGGGCCACCAGCACGACCCGCTGGTCCTGGCACTCCTGACGCAGGTCGCCGAGCACCGACCGCACCCGGAGCAGCGCATCGGTCCAAGACTCCCCTCCCGGAGGCCGGTGGTAGAACTTCCCGACGGCTCTGCGGCGCTCCGCCTCCTGCGGCCACTGGGCATCGATACCCTTGCGAGTCAGGCCATCCAGGGCACCGAACTCCCGCTCCCGCAGCCGCTCGTCCACCCGCAAGGGCAC
>JAODNF010000291.1 GCA_025464915.1 Frankiales bacterium
CGAGGTCGGTGAGCCGGCCGTCGAGCGGCAGCTGGTCCATCTTGAAGTCGCCGGTGTGCAGGACCAGGCCGGCGTCGGTGCGGATGGCGATCGCCATCGCATCGGGGATGGAGTGGTTGACCGCGAAGAACTCGACCTCGAACGGCCCGAGCTCGACGGTCTCGCCCTCGGCGACCTCCTGGGTCACCGGCTCGATCCGGTGCTCCTTGAGCTTCGCGGTCAGCAGCGCCAGGGTGAAGCGGCTGCCGATGATCGGGATGTTCCTGCGCTCCCGCAGCAGGTACGGCGTCGCACCGATGTGGTCCTCGTGGCCGTGCGTCAGCACCACCGCGACGACGTCGTCGAGCCGTTCCCGGATGTAGGAGAAGTCCGGGAGGATCAGGTCGACGCCGGGCTGCTCCGTCTCGGGGAAAAGCACGCCGCAGTCGACGATCAGCAGCTTCTCGTCGTACTCGAAGACGGTCATGTTGCGACCGATCTCGCCGAGGCCACCGAGGGCGACGACCCGAAGGCCGTGGGCCGGGAGGACCGGGGGGAGTCCGAGCTCGGGGTGGGGATGGCTCACAGGGCGGTTCCGTCCGTCCGGGGGGCAGGCGTCACAGGCGGCACCTGCTGGTCTTGAGCAGGCGTCACAGGACGGAAGCCGCCTGCAGGTCCGCCTTCAGCTGAGTGATCTCGTCCGCGGTCGCGTCGACCAGGGGAAGCCGGTGGCCGCCCACCGGGAAGCCGAGCAGCGCGAGGCCCGCCTTCACGAGGATGCAGCCCTGCGTGCGGAAGATGCCGGTGTAGATCGGCAGCACCGACTCGTGGATCGCCCGAGCCCCAGCGACATCGCCGGCGAGGAACGCCGCGATCATCTCCTGGGTCTGCCGCGCGACGAAGTGCGTCGACGTGCCGACCACGCCCACGGCGCCGATCGCCAGCATCGGCAGGGTCACGGCGTCCTGGCCCGAGTAGTAGGCGAGGTCGGTCTCGCGCAGCACGTGCGACGTGGACTCGAGGTCGAGCTTCGCGTCCTTCATGGCCACGATCTGCGGATGACGGGCGAGCTCGAGAATCGTCGCCTCGGCCATCGGGATCGCTGACCGGCCAGGAATGTCGTAGAGCATCACCGGAAGGTCGGTCGCCTCGGCGACCGCGATCGTGTGGGCGATGACGCCCGCCTGCGGCGGCTTGCTGTAGTAGGGCGTCACGGACAGCACGCCGTCAGCGCCGGCCTTGGCCGCGTCCTCCGCCATCATCACGGCGTGCGCGGTGTCGTTGCTGCCGACGCCCGCGACGATCTTCGCGCGACCGCCGACCGCGTCCACGACGGCACGGAGCAGGTCCGCCTTCTCCGCGCGGTGGGTCGTGGGCGCCTCACCCGTCGTACCGGAGATGACGAGACCGTCGTTGCCGTCGTCGACGAGCCGCGCTGCCAGCTCCCCCGCCCGCTTGTAGTCCACGTCCCCGTCGGCGGTGAACGGGGTCACCATGGCGGTCAGGACGCGGCCGAAGGGCGGGGTCGTCATGCGGTGATTATCCCTCAGCGACGAGAGGAGACGAAGCGACTTCTGAGCCGTCGGACAGCGTCGAGATCGTGAAGTCGTTGAAGACGTGCGGCGCGACCCGCTGCAGCTCGCGCAGCATCGCGATCGCGAGCTCGCGGATCTCGACGTCGGCGTGCTCGGAGGCCCGCATCGCGACGAAGTGCCGCATGGCCCGGTAGTTGCCCGTCACGACGATGCGGGTCTCGGTCGCGTTCGGCAGCACCGAGCGCGCGGCCTGGCGGGCCTGCTTGCGACGCGCCGTCACGTTCTCGACGTCGGCGAACTTCTTCTCGAGGCCCTCGAGCAGCTTCGTGTACGACGACAGCGCCGCCTCCGACGCCTCCTCGAACAGCGCGCTCAGGTCGGCGTCCTCGGCGATGACGCCGGGCACGACCATGGCGGCGTCGCGCTCCGGGACGTACCGCTGCGACAGCTGGCTGTAGGAGAAGTGCCGGTGCCGGATCAGCTCGTGCGTCAGGCTCCTCGACACGCCGCTCAGGTAGAAGCTCACCGAGCCGTGCTCGAGCACCGACAGGTGACCGACCTCGAGGATGTGCTTGAGGTAGCCCTCGTTGGTCGCGGTGGCCGGGTTGGGCTTGCCCCACGACTGGTAGCACGCCCGGCCGGCGAACTCGGCGAGCGCCTGCCCGCCGTCGGTGTCGGTCTCCCACGGCACGTCCGCCGGCGGGTCGAAGTGGGTGTAGCCGATGACCTGGACCTTGAGCGGGGCGAGCGCGACCACGGTTCTCCGAAAGTAAGCTGGTGCAGGCCGCGCGGTGGGGAAGAGCGGCAGGCACCCAGAGTAGCCGCCACCGCCGACCCGCGACCGCTGCCGCGCCGGGTCCCTGGGACATCCGCGCGGGGCGCGCCGGCGGTTCGCGCCGCGAGGTCCCAAGGGCCGCCGCTTGACGGGTGACGCCAGATGACGTCATAGTGATGTCACAACGACGCAGTACGACATCAAGGAGCCGTCATCATGGAGCTGAGCCCGCACCTCGCGGCTCTCCGGGCCGACCTGGCGGCCGCCGCGGCCGTCGGCACCGACGAGGTCGCCCATGCGGCGAGCCTGCTGGGGGACGCGATCGAGCCCGCGCTGCGGCTGGTGCTGCTGGACCTGCTGACCGAAGCTGCGGAGGAGCTGAGCACCCAGCTCTCCCCCGGCGCGACGGTCGACGTCCGGCTGCGCGGCCGCGAGCCCGAGCTGGTCGCGACCGTCCACCCGGGCGCCCCCGCGCCTGCCCCCGAGCCGGCCGGCGACGACAACGCGGCACGCCTCACCCTGCGGCTGCCCGAGGCGCTCAAGGCGCGCGCCGAGGGCGCCGCCGCCGCAGAGGGCCTGAGCACCAACAGCTGGCTGGTGCGCGCCGTGCAGTCCGCCCTCGACCCCAAGCCCACGTTCCCGTTCCTCGGCAGCCCCGGAGCCGGCCCGCGCCGCCTCCAGGGGTACGGCCGCGCCTGACTCCCAAGGAGATCCCCGTGCCCACCTTCACCACGTCCGGCCCCGTCGTCGCCCGGCTCCGCTTCCACGGCGGCAGTGTCGACGTCGACGCCACCACCGACGGCTCGGCGACCGCGGTCGTCGAGGCCCTCGACCCCGCCGACGAGCGCAGCGCCGAGGCGGCCCGCGCCGCCCGCATCGACCTGGCCGGCAACAAGCTCACCGTCGACGTGCCCGGCAAGGGCACGTGGCGCGGGCGCGGCGGCATCAAGGTCCGCATCCAGCTCTCGCTGCCGCCGGGCTCGTCGGTGATGAGCGACTCCGGCGACGTCACGCTCCACACCGCCGGCGCTCTCGAGGGCGTCCGGGTCCGCACCGGCTCCGGCGACGTCCACGTCGGGGACGTCCTCGACCTCGACGTGAAGGCCGGCGACGCGACCGTCGTCGTCACTGGCGCGCCCCGGGCGATCCTGTTCACCACCGGCAACGGCCAGCTCACGGCCGACTCCGTCAACGACGTCATGTTCAAGACCGGCCATGGCCGCGCCACCCTCGGTCGCACGACCGGCTCGGTCATGGTCAAGGGCGGCAACGTCCAGCTCGACCTCGGTGCCGCGTCCAAGGGCGAGGTGCTCTTCCAGACCGGCGCCGGCGGTGCGCGGGTCGGCGTGGTCGAGGGGACGAGCGTTCAGCTCGACCTGCAGAGCTCGCTCGGCGACGTCCGCTGCGATCTCCCGATGGAGGACGGCGCCCCGTCCGGCGGCAGCGACCTCAAGGTGCGCCTCGTCACGGGCTTGGGCGATGTCGTGGTGCAGCGCGCCTCCTAGCCTGGCAAGGCGGCACGCCTACTGTGGCTCGGTGGAAGACGCACTCGCCTGGGCCGCCGACAACGGCGTCACCCCCGTCGGTGAGGTCACGCAACCTCGTACCGCTGTCTGGTCGACCGCCCTGCGGATTCCGACCCGCGACGGAGTCGTCTGGCTCAAGGCGGGCGGCGCGGGCACGCGCTACGAGGCCGGTCTCGTGAAGGCCCTGGTCGAGATGGGCGCCCCGCACCTGCTGACGCCGTTGGCGATCGACGTGGAGCGCGGATGGCTGCTGCTGCCCGACGGCGGCCCGACGCTGCGGTCGGTCCTGGACCGGGACCCGGACGTGAGCCACTGGGAGAAGGTCCTGCCGGGGTACGCGGAGCTGCAGCGGCACGCCGAGAACCGCGTGCTGCCAGGCGTTCCCGACCACCGGCCGCAGCGGATGCCGGCGGTCCTCGCCGAGCTGCTCGAGACGCAGCCGGTCGAGCACCGCGAGGAGCTGGAGGCGCTGCAGCCGCGCTTCGCCGAGTGGTGCGACGAGCTGGCGACGTCCGGCATCGCGCCGACCGTCAACCACGACGACCTGCACGACAACAACGTCTTCAGCAGCGGCGTCCTGTTCGACTGGGGCGACGCCGATCTGGCCTTCCCCTTCACCAGCCTGCTCGTGACCCTGCGGGCCGCCCGGAGCCGCTGGCCCGACCTCGACCTCCGGCGGCTGCGGGACGCCTACCTGGAGCCGTGGACCGACAGCCACAGCCGGGCCGAGCTCGAGCTGCTCGCCCTGCTGGCGACCCGGGTCGGCAAGGTGGGGCGGTCGCACGCCTGGGTGCGCGCGCTGACCGGCGTACCCGATCCTGGTGAGCACCGCGAGGCCGCACCGGGCTGGCTCGAGGAGCTGTTCGAGGAGGACGTGTTCTGATGCACCCGACCCGAAAGCTCGCCCGGCGGTTCGGCTACGACCTCACGAGGCTGACCCGCGGCAAGCAGCCCTTCACCTACCCGCTCGACTTCGACGACGCGGCTCGCGCTGTCTGCGCAGCCGTCGAGGACTTCACCCTGACCCGGCCGGAGCGGATCGGGGCGCTGCGCTCCGCGGTGCACCGCATCGTCGAGACCGACGTGCGCGGTGGCTTCGTCGAGTGCGGCGTGTGGCGCGGCGGCTCGATGATGGCCGTCGCCCTGTCGCTCCTCGAGAAGGGCGTCACCGACCGCGACCTCTACCTGTTCGACACCTACGGCCCGATCCCGTCTCCGGACGCGGTCGACGTGGACGTGCACGGGGTCGACGCGGTGCACGGGTGGAGCGCCTACATGGAGGCGGCGCCGTTCACACCCGTCGAGGAGGTACGGGCGAACCTCGCGTCGACCGGCTACCCGGTGGACCGCGTGCACACCGTCGCCGGCCTGGTCGAGGACACGCTCCCCTCGCAGGCGCCGGACCAGGTCGCGATGCTGCGGCTCGACACCGACTACTACGCGTCGACGAAGCACGAGCTCGAGACGCTGTGGCCGCGGGTGCCGTCGGGCGGGTTCCTGCTGGTCGACGACTACGGCCACTTCCAGGGCGCGCGGCAGGCGGTCGACGAGTACTTCGCCGAGGCGCCGCCGTACCTGCACCGCGTCGACTACACCTGCCGCCTGGTCATCAAGGACTGAAGCCCGGCCACCGCGACACGGCGCGTGTCGTGGGGCCAGACCCGCACTGCCGGACGGCGGAGCGGTCAGGCCTGTCGCGCGAGGTCGCGGGCCAGGTCGCCGCGGTCCTCGACGACCACGGCACCCAGCCCCTGCCAGGCCGCGGCCCGCTGCAGCTCCACCGTGAGGGCGGCCAGCGACTCCGGCGACCACTCCGGCTCCTTCCACGCCGTCATCACCCGCAGCACGCCGGCCTTCCGGTCGGACTTCAGGTCGACGCGCGCGCGGATCGCCTCGTCGTGCAGGAACAGCAGGCAGTAGTAGCCGTAGACCCGCTTCGCGGCGGGCGTGTAGATCTCGATGCGGTAGTCGACGCCCCAGAGCCGCTCGGTGCGGGCGCGCTCCCACACGAGCGGGTCGAAGGGCGAGAGCAGTGCCGCCCGCCGGACCCACCGCGGCCGGGCGGCGGTCGGGTCGAGGTAGGCCTTGTCGCCGTCGACGGTCACCGGGACGAGGGCTCCCTCGTCGACGAGCGACCGCAGCTCCTCGTCGGAGACCGGACCGCGCAGCCGGAAGTAGTCCTTGAGCGACCGTGCGGTGGCCACGCCGTGCGCCTTCGCCGACAGGGCCAGCAACGCGCGGTGGGCGTCGAGCAGGGACGGGGTCGGCAGGTCGAGGACGGCTGCCGGGAGGACCCGCTCGGTCAGGTCGTAGATCCGCTCGAACCCGGTCGTGCGGTGCCGGGTGGTCAACCGCCCGATCGAGAACAGGAACTCCAGCCCCACCTTGACGTGGTCCCAGTCCCACATCGTCCCGTTGCGGGCTCGCGGCCCGTCGCGCAACGCGCCGGCACCGGTCGGGCCACCCTCCTCGACCCGCTTCAGCAGCTCGTCGAGGACCGCGTCGTTCGTCTCGAACCCCCATCGCGCGATCCGTGACTCGTTGCGGGCCATCCGCCAGCGCAGCAGCGGGTGCAGCTCCACCGGCAGGAAGGACGCCTCGTGGCCCCAGAACTCGAACAGCTGCCGGCGACGGAAAGCGTAGCTGTCGAGCAGTCCGATGTCCCACGACCCGACCCGCGCGAACACGGGCATCGTGTGGGCGCGTGCGAACACGTTGACGCTGTCGATCTGCAGCAGCTGGGTCCGCTCGACGACGCGGCGCAGGTGCCGGGCGGTGACGGCCGGGGGCAGCGCGTCGTTGAAGCCCTGGGCCGCAAGGGCTATCCGGCGGGCCTGCCTCGTCGTCAGCCGCTCCACGTCTGCGATCCTGCCAGGCGTGCACGTCAGAACCGCCACCTCCGAGGACGCGCTCGCCGTCGAGACGGTCCGGACCCGGGGCTGGCAGGCCGCCTACCGCGGGATCGTCAGCGACGGCTACCTCGACGCGATGGTCGTGGACTCCGAGCGCCGCGCCGGCCTCATCGGGCAGGACGGCGTGACGACCCTGGTCGCCGAGGAGGACGAGGTGCTGGGCATGGCGGTCTACGGGCCCTCCCGCCACGGCGAGGGCACCGAGCTCTACGCCCTCTACGTCGACCCGGCTCACTGGCGGGCGGGGGTGGGTACGGCCCTGCTCGCCGCCTGCAACGGCCTGACCGAGCTGTGGGTGCTGCAGGACAACACCGGAGCGCAGGCGTTCTACGAGCAGCATGGTTTCAGGGCCGACGGCGGCAGCCAGGTCCTCGAGATCGACGGCCCCGTCACCGAGATCAGGATGCGTCGTGGCTGATGTCTCCGTGCGCCTCGCACGGCCCGAGGACGCCGAGCTCATCGCGCACGTGCAGCAGACGACCTGGGCGCAGGCCTACGCCTCGCTGGTCGGTGAGCTCGACGCGCCGCTCCAGCAGGTCGCAGCCGTCTGGCTCAACGCCGTCGAGTCGCCCCCCTCCCGCGAGCACCGGGTGCTCGTCGCCCTGGACGGCGGGACGGTCGTCGGCTTCGCCGCGTCCGAGCCCGTCGCGGCGGACGAGGTCGAGCTGTCGGCCCTCATGGTCGATCCCCGGTGGGGACGGCGTGGTCACGCGTCCCGGCTGCTGCAGGCCTGCGTCGAGCACTGGTCCGCCTTCGACGTCGCGACGACGTGGGTGTTCGAGGCCGACACCGTCCTTGCCGGCTTCCTCGCGTCAGCCGGGTGGGAGCCTGACGGGCTCGCGCGGGGGCTCGACACCGGCGCCCGGGTCGTGCCCCAGCGCAGGTTGCACGTCGGCCTCAGGTCCGACTGACCCGTTCGAGCTCGATGGCCCTGCGCATGGCACGCCGGCCCCGCGAGGCGTCCCGCGCGGCGTCGTAGGCAAGGGCCAGCTTGAACCAGCTGCGCCAGTCGTCGGGGCTCGCCTCCGCCTCAGCCTTGCGCCGCTCGAACAGCGCGTCGGCGGCGTCGCGCTGCACCCGTCCCGACGGCAGGGTCGGCAGGTCGTCCTCGACGAAGCCCTCGCCGAACAGCCGCTCGCCGAGGCGCTGAGAAGCGCTCGCGAGACGGACCTCGCCGAGCACCAGCACGAGACCGAGCAGGACGAGCAGCAGCACGCCGACGCCGAGGAAGACCCCCGTCAGCGTTCCCGTCGCGAACAGCTCGAGGGCGCGCCAGCCGAGATAACCGCCGACGAGGACGACTCCGGCGACGACCAGGACGGCCCAGCGCTTCACCGGTCGAGCAGGTGCTCCAGGCCCACCGTCAGGCCCGGGTGCTTCGCGACCTCCCGGACGCCGAGCAGCACGCCCGGCATGAAGGAGGCGCGGTCGTAGGAGTCGTGCCGGATCGTGAGGCTCTCGCCGCCGCCGGACAAGATGACCTCCTGGTGCGCGACCAGGCCCTGCAGCCGCAGCGCGTGCACCGGGATGCCGTCGACGACCGCGCCGCGAGCGCCCTCCAGCGACTCGCTGGTGGCGTCCGGCATCGGAGGCATGCCCTTGCGCGCCTCGGCGACGAGCTGCGCCGTGCGGCGGGCGGTGCCGGACGGGGCATCGGCCTTGCCGGTGTGGTGCAGCTCGACGATCTCGACGCTCTCGAAGTAGCGGGCAGCGGCCGCGGAGAACTGCATCATCAGGACGGCGGCGATGCCGAAGTTGGGGGCGATGAGGACGCTGACCTCGGTGCCGTCGAGCCAGCTCTTCAGCTGCGCGAGGCGCTCGTCGTTGAAGCCGGTCGTGCCGACGACGGCGTGCACGCCGGCGTCGATGCAGGCCTTCAGGTTGTCCATCACCGCGGTCGGGTGCGTGAAGTCGACGGCCACGTCGACGTCGTCGAGGTCGAGGGCGTCACCGACGTCGTACGCCGGACCGAGCTCGAGGTCCTCCGCTGCGGTCACCGCCTTGACGACCTCGGAGCCCATCCGGCCCTGCGCGCCGATGACTGCGACCTTCACTGGAGTGCCTCCGAGAAGTCCTGGTCGGGGAACGGACCGATGATGCCGAGCGACAGCGGGCGCGTCAGCACCAGGTCCGCCACGGTGCGCACGTCGTCGGGGGTGACGGCGTCGATGCGGGCGACGAGCTCGTCGACGGTGAGAACCTCGTTGTGCACGAGGGCGGCCTTGCCGATGCGGCTCATCTGGGCGCCGGTGTCCTCGAGCCCGAGGACGAGCGAGCCGCGCATGGCGCCCTTCGCGCGCTCGACCTCCTCGTCGGCGAGGCCCTTCTCCGCGGCGCTCGCCAGCTCGGCGCGCGCGATCCTCAGGACCTCGTCGACGCGGGACGGCGCGCAACCCGCGTAGACCCCGAACAGGCCGCCGTCGTCGTGCGCGCTGACGTAGGAGTAGGTGCTGTAGACCAGGCCACGCTTCTCGCGGATCTCCTGGAACAGCCGGCTGCTCATGCCGCCGCCGAGGCCCGTGGAGAGCACCGAGAGCGCCCACCGCAGGTCGTGGTCGCGGGGCAGCGCGTGCATCCCGAGGACCAGGTGCGCCTGCTCGGTGGGTCGCTCCTCGACGACGACGCCCGACAGCTCCTCCGGCGCGGCCCTCACGATCTCCCCAGCACTCCGGTGCTTTGGAAATCCGGAGAAGGAGCGGCGTACGAGGTCGACGGCCGCGTCGTGGTCGAGGTTGCCCGCGATGCTGACCACCATGCGCTCCGGCTGGTAGCGGCCGCGGAAGTAGCCGGCGATCGCGTCGGCCGTCAGGGACTCGATGCTCTCGACCGACCCGATGACGCGGCGGCCCAGCGGGTGGTCGCCGTACAGCGCCTCGGCGAAGGCGTCGTGGACGACGTCCCCGGGGTCGTCGTCGTGCATCGAGATCTCTTCGCAGATGACGCCGCGCTCGGACTCGACGTCCTCGGCCGCCACGTTGGCGCTGGTCACCAGGTCGCTGACGACGTCGACGGCCAGCGGCAGGTCCTCGTCGAGGGTCCTCGCGTAGTAGCAGGTGTACTCCTTGGCGGTGAAGGCGTTCAGCTCACCGCCCACGGCGTCCATGCACGCGGAGATCTCCAGGGCGTCGCGCTTCGCGGTCCCCTTGAACAGCAGGTGCTCGAGGAAGTGGCTGGCCCCGTGCTCGCCCGGCGCCTCGTCACGCGACCCGACGCCGACCCACACCCCGAAGGCGGTGCTCCGGACGCCGGGCACCCTCTCGGTGACAACGCGCAGGCCCCCGTCCAGCAGCGTCTGCTGGAAGGGAGCCTGCGTCGTCAAGTCGGTGCTACTCAGCCGCAGCTGCGGCCGGAGCCTCGGCGTTCTCGACCGGGGTCAGGCTGATCTTGCCGCGCTGGTCGATCTCGGTGATCTCGACCTGCAGCTTGTCGCCGACGTTCACGACGTCCTCGACCTTGCCCACGCGCTTGCCGTTGCCCAGCTTGCTGATGTGCACCAGGCCGTCCTTGCCCGGGATGAGGCTGACGAAGGCACCGAAGGCGGCGGTCTTCACGACCGTGCCCAGGAACCGCTCGCCGACCTTCGGCATCGTCGGGTTCGCGATCTGGTTGATGACCGCCATCGCGGCCTCGGCCGCGGTCCCGCTCGTGGCACCGATGTAGATCGTGCCGTCGTCCTCCACGGTGATGTCTGCACCCGTGTCGGCCTGGATCTGGTTGATCATCTTGCCCTTCGGCCCGATCACCTCACCGATCTTGTCCACGGGGATCTTCACCGAGAGCACGCGCGGGGAATACGGCGACATCTCGTCGGGCTCGTCGATCGCCTCGTTCATGACCTCGAGGATCGCCAGCCGGGCCGTGCGGGCCTGCTGGAGAGCGCCGGCGAGGACCTGCGAGGGGATGCCGTCGAGCTTGGTGTCGAGCTGCAGCGCGGTGACGAACTGCGGGGTGCCGGCGACCTTGAAGTCCATGTCGCCGAACGCGTCCTCGGCACCCAGGATGTCGGTCAGGGTGGCGTA
>JAODNF010000150.1 GCA_025464915.1 Frankiales bacterium
AGGGGCCGCTGACGAGCGCGGTCCCGATGCGCACCCCGGCCCCCTCGCGGACTAGGGTCGGTACAAGACCCAACTGGTAGGAGACACATCATGCTGCTCACCCCCAAGACGATCGTCTCGGCCCACTGCGACCTCCCCTGCGGCGTCTACGACCCTGCCCAGGCCCGCATCGAGGCCGAGTCCGTCAAGGCGGTCCAGGAGAAGTACCAGGGCAACGAGGACCCGACGTTCCGGGCCCGCGCGATCAACATCAAGGAGCAGCGCGCCGAGCTCGTCAAGCACCACCTCGACGTGCTCTGGACCGACTACTTCAAGCCCCCGCACTTCGAGAAGTACCCGGACCTGCACAACCTCTTCAACGCGACCATCAAGCAGGCGTCCGCCTGCAAGCAGAGCAACGACCCGGCCGACGGCCAGAAGCTGCTCGACGGCATCGCGCAGATCGACACCATCTTCTGGGAGACCAAGAAGGCCTAGTGATCTATGTCGTCCGGCACGGTCAGACGGCCTGGTCGCAGACCGGGCAGCACACCGGTCGCACAGACATCCCGCTCACCGACGAGGGCGAGGCCCAGGCACGCAGCCTGGCGCCTCGCCTTCGGCGCGACTGGGCCCTGGTCCTGGCCAGCCCCCTGCAGCGGGCCTGGCGCACGGCCGAGCTCGCCGGGCTGCACCCGGAGCCGGAGCCGGACCTGGTGGAGTGGGACTACGGCCACGCCGAGGGACTGACGACCGAGCAGATGAGCGCGGACCGGCCGTGGCGCATCTGGGACGACCCGCACCTGGGCGAGACCCTCGAGCAGGTCGCGGAGCGCACCCGTCGGGTGCTCGCGAGGGCCCCGGCAGACGGTGACACCTGCCTGGTCGCGCACGGCCACGTCCTACGGGTCCTCACCGCCGTCTACCTCGGCCTCGAGCCCTCGGCCGCGCAGCACCTGGTCCTCGAGCCCTCCGGCATCGGCATCCTCGGCCACGAGCACGACTGGCCGGCTCTGACAGGGTGGAACGCGTGATCAGGAGCGCGACCCCCTACGACGTACCGATCCTGCTGCAGCTGGTGCAGGAGCTCGCTGCCTACGAGAAGGAGCCCGACGCGGTCCGGGCGACCGAGGTCGACCTGCAAGCGGCCCTGTTCGGTCCGGACCCGTCCGCGAGTGCGCACGTCGCCGAGCTCGATGGCCAGGTCGTCGGCTTCGCCCTCTGGTACCCCACCTTCAGTACCTGGACCGGCCGG
Source organism: Frankiales bacterium (assembly GCA_025464915.1). Taxonomy (GTDB): domain Bacteria; phylum Actinomycetota; class Actinomycetes; order Mycobacteriales; family SCTD01; genus RYN-111. Next base: position 1,235 of record JAODNF010000150.1, read on the forward strand.
CCGGGCCTGTGGCTCGAGGACCTGTTCGTGCGCCCCGAGGCCCGCGGCGCCGGCCTGGGCAAGGCGCTGCTCGTCGAGCTCGCGCGGCTGTGCGTCGAGCGGGGCTGGACCCGCTTCGAGTGGTGGGTCCTCGACTGGAACGAGCCCGCTCAGGGCTTCTACCGCTCTCTCGGCGCACGCCCCGAGGACGAGTGGACGGTGTGGCGGGTCGACGGCGGCGCGCTGACGGCACTGGCCACAACTGACTAGCCCGGCCTGGCCCACTTCGGGTCTGTCGCTGCGAGCCCCCGCCGGGAGACTGAGAGCGGTGAACCCCCGCTCACTGATCCTGAGCGTCGTGACCGCAGTCTCCATCGCCCTGGTCCCGGTCTCGGCCGTCTCCTCGTACGCCGTCCGCTGCGCCACCGCGATCGCGGCCGCGCTGCTGCTGGTCCGGGTCGCGACGGGCATCCGCCGCACGGCGAGGCTCCTTCTTGGCGGCGCGCTGCTCGTGGGGATCGCCAGCGGCGTGATCGCCATGGTGCAGCTCGCTGTCACGGGCCACCCGGCGGAGCCGGGCGGCCCGGCGGACTGGACCTACCTGTCGTACGGCCCGCTCGCCGTCGCCGGGCTGCTGGCCCTTCCCCGGCCCCGACCCGACGGGCCGTGGCGGGCCAAGGCCCTGACCGAGGCGGCCGTCGCCGTCACGTCGCTCGCCTTCGTGCTCGCCGGGATCGTGCAGGAGATGGCGCGGACCAGCGGCCAAGGGGCCGTCGCGAAGGCGGCTGCCCTTGGCTACCCGGTCAACGCGGTCTTCGTGCTGACGGTGCTGCTCGTCACGCTGCCGCGCGTGCCCACCGGCCTCCGCCCCTTCGTGTGGACGGTCGGCCTCGGGTTCGCGCTCATGACCGTCGGCGACATCGGCTACAGCGTCGGCGCCCTGCACGGCTGGTACACGCCGACGTCCTGGCCGGCGGTGGCCACCCAGGCGGGGCTCGCGCTGGTAGCGCTGAGCCCGCTCCAGACCCGGCGCGCCGGCGCGCCCGCCGTCGAGAGGCCGGCCGTCCCGTCGCAGCTGGAGAGCGCCGCGCCCTACCTGGCCGTCGCGCCGGGCATCGCGAACAGCACGGTGATGATCCTGTCCGGCCAGCAGTTCTCGCTCGTCCAGATGGGCCTCGCGGTCGCGATCGGCGTGGCGCTCATCGCCCGGCAGCTGCTCAGCAACGCCGACCACCAGCGGTCGCTGCAGCACGCCGTCCTGCGCGAGCAGGCGGCCCAGGCAGCTGCCCTGCGCGACCCCCTGACGGACCTGCCGAACCGCACGGCGCTGCTGACCGAGCTGACCGCCCTGCTCGGCACCAACCAGCCGGTGGCCCTCGCACTGCTCGACCTCGACGACTTCAAGGACGTCAACGACCACCACGGGCACGAGACGGGCGACGCCGTGCTCTGCGAGGTCGCCCGACGGCTGCTGCGCACGGCGCCTCCCGGCTCGCTGGTCGCCCGGCTCGGCGGCGACGAGTTCGCGGTCTGCACCCCGACCGGCACCGCGGACTCCCTCGCCGGGTCGCTGACCGCGGCCCTGGACGACCCTGTGGTCCTCGGCGAGCGGCACTTCACCGTGACGGCCAGCATCGGCGTGGTGCACGCCGACGCGGGCAACGCGTCGGCCACCGTAGCCCTCTCGCACGTCGACGTGGCGATGTACGAGGCCAAGGCGCAGAAGACCCCGCAGCGGTCGGCCGTCGTCGTTCTCGACGGCCAGGCACGGGCCAAGGCCGCCGCCCGGGTGCAGCTGCGCGACGACGTGTCGAGGCCGGACCTCAGCCAGTTCAGGATGGTCTTCGAGCCCACCGTCGACCTCGCCGACGGCAGCGTCGTCGGCGCAGAGGCGCTGCTGCGCTGGCACCACCCCTCGCTGGGCGAGATAGGGCCGAGCGTGTTCATCCCCCTGGCCGAGCAGGTCGGCGCGATCCACGCGCTCGGCGAGCACGCCCTTCGCACGTCCGTGACTGCCCTCGCCGACTGGATCGACGAGGCCGAGGCTGCAGGCGAGCCGCTGGTCGACGCGTCGATCGGAGTGAACCTCAGCCCGCGACAGCTCGGGCGGCCCGGCCTCGTCGCCCTGGTGCGCGAGGTCCTCGAGGAGCGGCGGCTGGCGCCGTACCGCCTGGTCCTGGAGATCACCGAGGAGGCGCTGCTCGACGACTGGGAGACGGCCGTCCAGGTGATCCGCGAGCTCCGCGGGCTCGGCGTCTCCGTCGCCGTCGACGACTTCGGGACCGGCTACTCGTCGCTGCGGTACCTGCGGCGCTTCGACACCAGCATCGTGAAGGTGGACCGCGAGTTCGTGCAGGCCGTCGCCGACGAGTCCCGCACCCGGGCGCTGGTCGCCTCCGTCATGGACATGGCCCGGTCGCTGGAGCTCGTCACGGTCGCCGAGGGCATCGAGACGCTCGACCAGCTTGCCGTGCTCCGGGCCCTGGGCTGCCGCTTCGCGCAGGGGCACCTGTTCGACCGGCCGATGGAGCACGACGCGTTCGGCGAGCTGCTGCTGAGCCGGCACCGCTACCCGATGACCGGCTACCCCGTCCCCGAGCCGCGCTCGGTTCCGCGGCAGCTCAGCCCGCGACGGATCGGCTGATCGCCGCCGCGCCGACGCACAGCACGACGGTGGCGACGACGTAGCGCCAGGAGCGGGCCTCCACAGCCTCCACGGCGAAGGCGGAGTACGTCGTGAAGGCACCGCAGAAGCCCACGCCGACCAGGGCCGCGGTGCCCGTCGAGGCGCCCCCGAGGGCACCGAGGAGGGCGCTGCCCGCTACGTTCACGGCCAGCGTGGCCGTGACACCGGGCAGAGCGCGTGCGACGAGGAACCGCGCCGGGGCGCCGACGACCGCCCCCAGGGCGACCAGCAGGGCCGTCACGTGCGCGTCCCGAGGGCAGCCGCTGCGACGCCGGCGAGCAGCGTCGCAGCCAGGTAGACCGTCCCGGTCGTCGGCGATGCGTCGACTGCCTGGACGGCCAGGCCCGACATCGTCGTGAACCCGCCGAGGACACCCGAGCCGAGGAGCGGGCGGGACCAGTGCCCGGGTGGCCATCGCACCACCAGCGCGCCCAGCAGGAACGAGCCGGCGACGTTGATGCCGAAGGTGGTCCAGATGCCGGGCAGCGCGCTGCCAAGGCCGTACCGGGCGAGGCTGCCCACCACGCCCCCGAGCGCGACGAGCACCAGTGGGCGCCAGATCCCCGGTTCGGCGTCCGGGTCGGCCGAACCCCCGGCGCGCCGCATGCGAGCAGCCTTGCACGCGAGCAATGATCGACATCACAGGTGTAGGAGGCTCACCTCGGGGCAGGTTTGACGAAGTTGATCATCCATTGGCTTGAGGGGGGTTCGTGACCGCGATCGCGGCAGACACGGTGGTGCTGAGGCTCCCGGCGCAAGGGGCGTACCTGTCCGTGCTCCGGACGGCCACGGCCTCGCTGGCGTCCAGGCTCGACTTCACCATCGACGACATCGAGGACCTGCGGATCGCGGTCGACGAGGCCTGCGCGATGCTGCTGTCCCAGGCGGTGGCGGGCTCCGACCTCACGTGCACCTTCGCGCTCAGTGCCGACGCGATGGCGGTCGAGGTGAGCGTCCCGACGATCGACGGGGCCGAGCCCTCGCGCGACACCTTCGCCTGGACCGTCCTCACCGCGCTGGCGGGCGAGGTCGACAGCTCGGTCGACCTCGAGAAGGTCGTCACCCTGTCGCTCCGCAAGACGCGCGCAGACCTCGAGGCGCCGGTCCAGTGACCGAAGCTCCCGCCCCCAGCACGGACGAGGTCGACCCGGACGTCGCCGCCGCCACCGAAGAGCTCGCCAGCGGGCGGCACCAGCGGCTCGCCGCGGATCGCACCCGGGCCCGTGAGCTGTTCACCCAGCTCGCCGAGCTGCCCGAGGACGACCCGTCGCGCGCCCGGCTGCGCGACGAGCTCGTCGAGCTGCACCTGCCCCTCGTCGAGTACCTCGCCCGCCGCTTCCGCAACCGCGGCGAGATGCTCGACGACCTCGTCCAGGTCGCCACCATCGGCCTCATCAAGTCGGTCGACCGCTTCGACCTCGAGCGCGGGGTGGAGTTCTCGACCTACGCCACGCCGACGATCGTGGGCGAGATCAAGCGGCACTTCCGCGACAAGGGCTGGGCGATCCGGGTCCCCCGCCGGTTGCAGGAGCTCAAGCTCGCACTGACCAAGGCCACGAGCGACCTGTCGCAGAAGAACGGGCGTGCGCCGACGGTGCACGAGCTGGCCGAGTACCTCAGCCTGTCCGAGGAGGAGGTCCTCGAGGGCCTCGAGTCCGCCAACGCCTACTCCGCGGTGTCCCTTGACGCCCCCGACGGCGGGGACGACGACTCCCCCGCGGTCGCCGACTCGCTCGGCATGGTCGACGACGCGCTCGAGGGGGTGGAGTACCGAGAGTCCCTCAAACCGCTGCTCGAGAAGCTGCCCGCGCGCGAGAAGAAGATCCTCATGCTGAGGTTCTTCGGCGGCATGACCCAGTCGCAGATCGCCGGCGAGCTCGGCATCTCCCAGATGCACGTGTCCCGGCTGCTGGCCCGCACCCTCATGCAGCTCCGCGAGGGCCTGCTCGCCGACGACTGACCCTCCCTGCCGTGATCCGTCAGGTGACCCGTCAGGTCTCCCGGAAGGTGTCCCGGAGCGACGGCGTGGCGAACAGGTAGAGCACCGACCCGGCCAGCAGGACCAGTGGCACGGCGACCTCCCAGACGCCGGCGTTCAGCATCGACAGCGCGAGCGGGAACGGGAAGACGTTCAGCACGACCGCCGGCGAGCGGGCCCAGCCGCGGGAGCGGTCGACGCCACGTGCGAGCAGCAGGAGCACCAGCCCGGCGATGGTCCCGGCCCCCGCAGCGAGCTCGGCCGGGGCCGTGTCGGTCGTGTCGGAGAGGCTCACGACGGCGTACCAGACGCAGACCCCGACGAGAGCCACCCCCTCGAGGGCGAGAAGGAGCGCGAGGCGTCGGGTCAGCGGCACGGCCGCGAGGCTATTAGCCTGACGCGGGTGCGCGCACTGCTGGTCGTGAACCCCAAGGCCACGACGACGAGCGCGCGGGCGCGCGACGTGCTCGCGCACGCCCTGGCCAGCGAGGTCAAGCTCGACGTCGCCGAGACGACGCACCGCGGCCACGCCCGGGAGCTCGCCGAGCAGGCGACCAAGGACGGCTTCGACGTCGTCGTCGCGCTCGGGGGCGACGGGACGGTCAACGAGGTCGTCAACGGGCTGCTCCACGGGGGCCCCCGGGAGGACCTGCCGAGTCTCGGCGTCGTCCCCGCGGGGAGCACGAACGTCTTCGCCCGCGCCCTGGGCCTGCCGAACAACCCGATCGAGGCGACCAGCCAGCTGCTGGAGGCGCTGCTGGAGGACCGCCGTCGCACGATCGGGCTCGGCCTCGCCGACGACCGCTACTTCACGTTCAACGCCGGCCTGGGCATCGACGCGGGGGCGGTGCGCCGGGTGGAGCGCGCCCGGGCCAAGGGCCGTACGGCGACGCAGCCGCTCTACGTCCGCTCGGCGGTGCGCGAGCACCTGCTCGGGCCCGGTCACATGCTCACGGTGACGCTCCCGGACGGGGCCGCGCTGCGGCTCGCCCTGGTGCTGGTGTGCGCCGCGAACCCGTGGACCTACCTGGGCAACCGGCCGGTCGAGCCGTGCCCGGACGCCTCGTTCGACACCGGCCTGGACCTGTTCGGCCTCACGAAGGCTCCCACCCGCACCGTGCTGCGCCACCTGGCCCAGATCCTGCGCGGCGGGCCGCACGGCAAGCGGGTCGTCCTGGTGCACGACCTGCCGAGCCTCACGCTCGCCAGCGACGGCCCGCTCCCGTTCCAGCTGGACGGTGACGAGCTCGGTGACCGGACCTCGGTGCAGCTCCGGAGCGTGCCGGACGCCCTGCGCGTGGTCGTCTGAACCCTTCCGGGTGAGGGGGTTCACCCGCTCAGGGCTGGGCACGCAGGGCAACGTGACGAAGGCGACACCGGGCGAGGCTCGACAGCGTTGCAGAAGCCTTGCCACAGGCGCGTGGCCGGTGATTGGGTAGAACGGCGTTCGGATCTTCGAAGCCGGTGGATCCACGCGCAAGATCGTGAAAGGTTTCACAAGAAGTTGACACAGGAGCCCGGCCGGCCAGGTCGGGACATGGACGGCTCCGCTTGTCCCCCCGGACGGCGCCGCTGCGAGGAGTTGGACTGCATGGACTGGCGCCAGACCGCGCTCTGCCGGGAGCAGGACCCCGAGCTCTTCTTCCCGATCGGCACGACCGGGCCGGCCGCGACGCAGGTCGACGAGGCCAAGGCCGTCTGCCGACGCTGCCCCTCCCTCGAGCCGTGCCTCACGTGGGCCCTCGAGACGGGTCAGGACGCCGGCGTGTGGGGCGGGACCTCCGAGGACGAGCGCCGCGCACTGAAGCGCCGCAGCACCCGCCTCCGCACCGCCTGAGCGTGCGCACCCGAGAGCACTGGGTCCGGCCGCCGGTCGTGGCCGCCGAGGCCCGGTCGCAACGCCTCGCCGCCTGGCGCTACCGGCTGATCTCGGCCGTGCTGCTGGCCGCCGTGGCCGCCGTTGTGGTCTGGCTGTTCCTGCACTTCAGCAACGTGACGGGCGGCGAGGACCCGGGCATCGGGATCAGTCCCGCCCGCTCACCTCTGGCTGCAGCGGCACGCTGAGCCGCGCCCGGGTGCCCCGTGGGGCCCGCGGCTCGAGCGCGAGCGACCCGCGCAGCTCCCCCGCGACGAGGGTCCGCACGATCTGCAGCCCGAGCCTGGTGCTGGCCTGCAGGTCGAACCCCTCGGGCAGGCCGGCCCCGTCGTCCACGACGTCCACGTCGAGCCGGTCCGGCGCCCTGGTGACGAGCACGTCGATCTCGCCGGACCGGCCGTCCGGGTAGGCATGCTCCACGGCGTTCTGCACGAGCTCGGTCAGCGTCATCGACAGCGGGGTCGCCACCTCGGCGGGAAGGATCCCGAAGGACCCCTCACGCCGTACGACGACCGGTGCCCCCGTCGTCGCGACCTCCGCGCACATCGCGAGGACCTTGTCCGCGATCTCGTCGAAGTCCACCCGCTCGTCGAGCGCGAGCGACAGGGTCTCGTGCACGACGGCGATCGACCCCACGCGGCGGACCGACTCCTGCAGCGCCGCCTGCGCCGCCGGGTCGGTCATCCGGCGGGCCTGCATCCGCAGCAGCGCCGCGACCGTCTGCAGGTTGTTCTTCACCCGGTGGTGGATCTCGCGGATGGTCGCGTCCTTGCCCATGATCGCGCGGTCACGACGGCGGACCTCGGTCACGTCGCGCACCAGCACCAGCGCACCGCGCGGTTCACCGCCGGGGACGAGCGGGAGCGCCCGCAGGGACACCACCGCCGACCGGGCCTCGACCTCCGACTCGCGGGGCTCGCGGAACCGCAGGGCAGCCGCCAGCGCCGCGGACCCGCGCGGCTCGTCGAGCTTGCCCGGACCGGCCGACAGCCTCGCGATGGTGTGGCCGAGGTGCGCCCCCAGCAGGTCTCCGGTGACGCCGAGCCGCCGGTAGGCCGACAGCGCGTTGGGTGACGCGTAGACGACGTGGCCGGTGCGGTCCAGGCGCATCAGGCCGTCACCGACGCGGGGGGAGTGCTCCGGGTCGGGGTCGCTGCCGGGGAACGGGAACGTGCCCTCACCCACCATCTGCATGAGCTCACCGGCGCTGGACAGGTAGGCGAGCTCGAGCTGCGACGGCACGCGCGCGGTGGCCAGGTTGGTGTCCCGCGACAGCACCCCCAGGACGCGCTCGCCCCGCCGGACGGGGACCGCCTCACGGCGTACCTGTCCCGACTCCTCGACCCCCGTCCCGCGGTCGAGCCTCGGATCTGCGTCCGGCTCTGCACCGACGACGTCGTCCGGGTAGGTCGTGGGGCCGGTCGTGGGCCGCATGTGCGCCGCCGCCAGCCAGTGGCCCTCGCGGGTGCGCACCCAGAGCACCAGGTCGGCGAACGACAGGTCGGCGAGCAGCTGCCACTCGGCGACCAGCCGCTGGAGGTGGTCGAGGTCGAGCGGGGTCAGGTCGGTGCGGGAACGGACCAGCTCCGCCAAGGTGGACACGCGACGAAGCCTAGAGTCGAGCCGTGGGCGATCCGTGGCAGTGGCTCGACGCGGCGCGTGCGGACGTGCGCTCGCGCGGGCTCTCGCGGCGCCTCGACACCTACGAGGGGCTGCTGGACCTCGCCTCGAACGACTACCTGGGGCTGACCCGGCACCCCGCCGTGGTGGCTGGTGCCGTCGCGGCCGCCGAGCGGTTCGGGGGCGGCTCCACGGGATCCCGGCTGGTCACGGGCAACCTGCCGGTCCACGTCGCCCTCGAGCAGGCCCTGGCCGCGCGCTGCGGCGCGGAGTCGGCGCTGGTGTTCTCGTCCGGCTACCTCGCCAACCTGGGCGCCGTCACCACCCTGGCGGGGCCGGGGACACTGGTGCTGTCCGCCAGCGCCAACCACGCCTCGCTCATCGACGCCTGCCGGCTGTCCCGCGCAACCGTCCGGGTCGTCCCCCACGGGGACATCGCCGCCTTCGACCGCGCCCTGGCCGGCTGGGAGGGCCGCGCCGTCGTCGTCACGGACGCGGTCTTCAGCGTCGACGGCGCGCTCGCGCCTCTCGTCGCGCTCCACGAGGTCGTACGGCGGCACGGGGCGCTCCTCGTCGTCGACGAGGCGCACGGGCTCGGCGTCCTCGGGCCGGGCGGCGCGGGAGCCTGCGCGCTCCTGGGGCTCGACCGCGAACCCGACGTCGTCCGGACGGTGACGCTCTCGAAGTCGCTGGGAGCCCAGGGCGGGGCGGTGCTCGGCCCGGCCGCGTTCCGCGACCACCTCGTGGACACGGCGCGGGCCTTCGTCTTCGACACGGGCCTGGCCCCGGCCGCTGCCGGAGCCGCCCTCGCCGCGCTCGACCTCGTCACCGACAGTCTCGTCGGCCGGCTCGCCGCGGTGGGTACGGCCCTGGCGCAGGCTCTCGGCGTCGAACCCACCCCCGGCGCGGTCGTCCGGATCGTCGTGGGTGACCCGTTCGCGGCCACAGCCGCGCGCGACCGCTGCCGGGCGGACGGGGTGCTGGTGGGCTGCTTCCGGCCGCCGTCGGTGCCGGTCGGCGAGGCGTGCCTGCGGGTGACGGCGCGCGCCGACCTCACCCCGACCGAGGTCGAGCGCGCCGCTCGCGTCGTCCTCGCTTCCCTCAGACCGCCGTCGGGCTGAGCCGGGTCCGGAGCCAGGCGAGGCCGTCCTCGTCGCTGCGGTGCTCGCGCCACCCCTCCAAGACCTGCTCGAGGTCGCGCTCGCCGGGGATCACGGCGAGGACGCGGACGTGCTCGCTCGGGCCCGGGTAGCCGCCGGCCTGGCACAGGTAGAGCTCGCCGGTCTCGCGCAGCCACGCCAGTCGCCAGGCGGTGTCGGACCCGGCCGCCCGCCACGTCGCCCCGAGGTCGATCTCGTCGCTGGTCCGTCGCCGCGGGTCAGCGGTCTGGAAGGCGGTCTCATCGGCATAGCTGACGGTCATGGGCGTGCCTCCTTGCAGGGTCGGGGGGAGAGCTCCTGGTGCCTGGTGAGACGCTCCACTCTCGTCGAACGTCCCTGTGCCCCGGGCAAACAGGGGCTGAACATCTCCTGGGAGCGCTCGTGGTGCTGTTCGTCACCGGTACCAGCACCGACGTCGGTAAGACGGTTGTCACCGCCGCGCTAGCCGCGCTCGGTCTAGAGCGGGGGTCGGTGGCCGTGGTCAAGCCGGGCCAGACCGGGGTGGCCGCCGACGAGCCCGGCGACCTGGCCGAGGTGGTCCGGCTCGCGGGACCCGTGTCGACCCACGAGCTGGTGCGGTACCCCTCGGCGCTGTCCCCCGCGGCTGCTGCCCGGCTGGACGGGCGTCCGGTGCTGGACCCGGCAACCCTGTACGAGCTGTTGCTCGGGCTACCCGACGACCTGGTCCTGGTCGAGGGCGCCGGCGGCCTGCTGGTGCGGTTCGACGAGGACGGCCTGACGCTCGCCGACATGGCCCGCGCGCTGCGGGCCCGCGTGCTCGTGGTGGTCGGGCCGCACCTGGGGACGCTCAACCACACCGCCCTCACGCTCGAGGCGCTCGCCCACCGCGGGGTCGGGCTCGAGGGCCTCGTCCTGGGGTCCTGGCCCTCCCACCCCGGCCTTGCGGAGCGGTCGAACCTGCGCGACCTCGAGATGCTGGCCGCCCGACCCCTGCTGGGGGCGCTGCCTCTCGGCGCGCCGGCGGCCCCCGACTTCCGGGCGGTCGCCCGGGCGTCGCTGGCCCCCCAGCTCGGCGGCAGCTGGGACGCGAAGGCCTTCCGCGCCCGCTGGGACCCGTGACCCCCACCGCGAATGGACACAGCACTTCGGTTTCCGGCAAGTTTTTCGAAGTGCCCTGGACATTCGCGGCCGGACAACGCGGGGCGGTGATCGTTGTCGGCTCCCACCGCGAGGGCGAGCGGCGCCACCTGGCAGGATCTCCGGTGTGACCGAGCTGTTGATGGACGTGCTGGACATCGCCCGCGAGCAGGTGCTCGAGCGGGGCGTGGAGCTGACAGAGGAGCAGGCGCTGCAGTGCCTGCAGCTGCCGGACGACCGGCTGCCCGACCTGCTGCAGCTCGCGCACGACGTCCGGATGCGCTGGTGCGGCCCGGAGGTCGAGGTCGAGGGCATCGTCAGCCTCAAGACCGGCGGCTGCCCCGAGGACTGCCACTTCTGCAGCCAGTCCGGCCTGTTCCCGTCGCCCGTCCGTGCCGCGTGGCTCGACATCCCGTCGCTGGTGAAGGCCGCCGTCGAGACCCGGGCCACCGGCGCGACCGAGTTCTGCATCGTCGCCGCCGTGCGCGGGCCCGACGACAGGCTCATGGAGCAGGTGAAGAAGGGCGTCGCCGCGATCCGCGAGGCCGTGGACATCCAGGTCGCCTGCAGTCTCGGAATGCTCACCCAGGAGCAGGTCGACGAGCTCGCCGCGATCGGGGTGCACCGCTACAACCACAACCTCGATACGGCCCGGTCGCACTTCCCGCAGGTCGTCACGACCCACACCTGGGAGGAGCGGTTCGACACGCTCCGGATGGTCCGGGAGGCCGGCATGGAGGTCTGCTGCGGCGGCATCCTCGGCATGGGCGAGACCCTCGAGCAGCGTGCCGAGTTCGCGACGCAGCTCGCGGCCCTGCGGCCGGACGAGGTGCCGCTCAACTTCCTCAACCCCCGGCCCGGTACGCCCTTCGGCGACCTGCCCGTGCTGGCGGCCAACGACGCCCTGCGCGCGATCGCAACGTTCCGGCTGGCTCTGCCCCGCACCATCCTGCGGTTCGCCGGCGGCCGCGAGATCACGCTCGGCGACCTCGCCAAGGACGGCATGCTCGGCGGCATCAACGCCGTCATCGTCGGCAACTACCTGACGACCCTCGGCCGCCCGGCCACCGAGGACCTCGACATGCTCACCGACCTCAAGATGCCGCTCAAGGGGCTGTCAGCCTCCTTGTGACCGACTCTCTCGTCCAGAGGGACCGCGAGGTCCTCTGGCACCCGTACGCCCCTCCCCGCGCCGACCCGCTCTTCGGCGTGGTGGCCGCCTCCGGGACGCGGCTCACCCTCGAGGACGGCCGCACGGTCGTCGACGGGATGAGCTCGTGGTGGGCCGCCATCCACGGCTACCGGCACCCGGTCCTGGACCGGGCGCTGAAGGACCAGGTCGACCGGTTCAGCCACGTCATGTTCGGCGGCCTGACCCACGCACCGGCCGTCGAGCTGGGCGAGCTGCTGACCCGGATCACCGGCTTCGACCGGGTCTTCTTCGCCGACTCCGGCTCGGTCGCCGTCGAGGTCGCGCTGAAGCTGTGCGTCCAGGCCACCGGGGTCCCCCGCGTCCTCACCGTGCGCGGCGGCTACCACGGGGACACCGCCGGCGCCATGTCCGTCACCGACCCCAACGGCATGCACGGCCTGTTCCGCGGCCACGTCGTGGAGCAGGTCTTCGTGGACCGGCCTCCGGTCACCCGGCTCGACGGCGACCTCGACCAGCTGCGGGCCGCGCTGCAGCAGCCGCTCGCGGCCCTGATCGTCGAGCCCGTCGTCCAGGGCGCCGGCGGGATGCGCTGGTACGACCCGACCTGGCTCGCCGAGGCCGTGTCGTTGGCGCGCGCGCAGGGCGTCCTCGTCGTCTTCGACGAGATCGCCACCGGCTTCGGCCGCACCGGCGAGCTGTGGGGCATGGACCTCGCCGGCGTGCGGCCGGACGTCATGTGCATCGGCAAGGCCCTGACCGGCGGCACCATGACGCTCGGCGCGGTGCTGACGACGACCGAGGTCGAGGAGCGCATCGGCGGTGCGTTCATGCACGGCCCGACGTTCATGGCCAACCCGCTCGCCTGCGCCGTCGCGCGCGCCTCGACCGAGCTGCTGCTGTCCCAGGACTGGAGGGCGACGGTCTCCAGGATCGGTACGGAGCTGGCGGCCGGTCTCGCGCCGGCGCGGGACCTCCCCGGCGTCGCCGACGTCCGAGTCAAGGGCGCGATCGGCGTGATCGAGCTGACCGAGCCGTGCGACATGTCGGTGCTGCAGCCGAGACTGGTCGCCGAGGGGGCGTGGGTGCGCCCGTTCGGGAAGCTGGTCTACACGATGCCGCCCTATGTCTCGACCCCCGAGGACGTCGCCACCGTCACCGGCGCGATGGTCCGGTCCCTCCAGTCACCACCGCCCCGATGATCTGCTTCGGCGCCGGCGACCCGCTCTACGAGCCCTACCACGACACCGAGTGGGGCTGGCCGCAGACGACGACCCAGCATCTCTACGATAATATCTGCCTCGAGGGGATGCAGGCCGGGCTGGCGTGGATCACGGTGCTGCGCAAGCGCGAGGCGTTCCGCGAGGTGTTCCAGGGCTTCGACCCGGCGAAGGTCGTCGACGTCGACATCGAGCCGCTGCTGCAGAACGCGCGCATCATCCGGGCGCGGGCGAAGCTGCAGGCCTGCGTCACCAACGCCCACGCCACGCTCGCGATGGACGGCGGCCTGCCCGAGCTGATCTGGTCCTACCGCGAGGACAGGAAGGCGCCGACGAGCTGGGCGGACGTTCCGGCCACGACCAAAACGTCGGTCGAGCTGTCGAAACGACTGAAGAAGCTCGGGTTCGTGTTCGTCGGCCCCACGACGGTCTACTCCCTGCTCCAGGCGACGGGTGTCGTCAACGACCACCTCGCGGACTGCCGCGTCCGCGACGAGGTGGAGCAGGCCCGCGCCCGCGTCGTTCTCTGACACCCGACCCGGGCGCTCGGGCGGCGGCCGGCCAAGGGATCGCGCAGGTCAGGCGGTCTGGCCGGAGAAGCAGCGGGCGTACGCCGAGGGCGAGGTGCCCCTCTCCCGCGCGAACGCCGACCGCAGCGTCGCGGCCGATCCGAAGCCCGCGCGGCGAGCGACCTCCTCGACCCGCATCCCTTGCTCCAGAAGGGATTGCGCGTGCCCGACCCGCTGCTCGAGGACCCACTTCGCCGGCGTCACGCCGGTGACCTCGCGGAAGCGGCGGGCGAACGTGCGCGGCGACATGTGCGCCCGCTTGGCCAACTCCTCGACCGCGAGATCGGTGTGCAGGTGCTGCACGATCCAGTCGAGCAGCCCCGCGAGCTCGTCCGTCCCGGCGTGCCGCATCAGCGGCACCGGCGCCTCGACGTACTGCGCCTGCCCGCCGTCGCGGAACGCCGGCACGACCATCCGGCGCGCGTAGGCGTTGGCGACGGCGACACCGTGCTCCTGCCGGACCACGTGCAGGCAGGCATCGATGCCCGCCGACGTGCCGGCCGACGTGATGATCTGCCCGGTGTCGACGTAGAGGACGTCCGGGTCGACGTCGATGGCCGGGTACCGCGCGGCCAGGACGTCGGTGTAGCGCCAGTGCGTGGTGGCGCGCTTGCCGTCGAGGACGCCGGCGGCGGCCAGGACGAAAGCTCCGCTGCAGACGGACAGCACGCGGGCGCCCCGGTCCACCGCGTCACGGACCACCTGGAGCAGCTCCTCCGGCGGCTGCTCCTCGATGTCGCGCCACGCAGGGATGCAGACGAGGTCGGCGGAGGCCACCCGGTCGAGCCGGTGCTCGGTGTCGATCGTGAAGTGGTAGCCCTGACCGGACCGCAGGGGCGGCGGCTCTGCCGCGACCACCGCGAAGTCGTAGCCAGGCAGTCCCTGGTCGGTCCGGTCGAGGCCGAAGACCTCGCAGACGACCCCCAGCTCGAAGGCTGCGAAGTCGTGGGCCACGATCGCGACGACATCTCTGAGCGCCATGTCACGAGTGTGGCAGAAAACCGACGCAGGTGCACCTTCCTGCCACTGTTACCCCCTTGCGCAGAGCGGGACCATCAGGACATGACGATCTTGGTGCTCCTGCTGGCCCTCGCGGTCCTCGGACCGCTCTTCGGCGCCGACTCCCGCGACGGTCGGGACTGGCAGCCCGGGCACTGGGGGCCCGGGCGACTGCGCTAGAAACGGGGCCGTGACCTTGCGCGGCCCGTTCTGTCAGCACTGCGGTGAGCCCGGCACGCACCCCGCGCACCAGAAGGCCCTCGAGCTGGACCCGCCGCGCTACTGCGAGCAGTGCCGGCGCCGCATGGTGGTGCAGGTCCACCCGACCGGCTGGTCGGCGCGATGCGTGGAGCACGGCACGGTCACCGGTTGACCGACGGGCTGCTGGTGCTGCTGATCGCGGCCGGCGCGACGGCCCAGGGCATCAGCGGGATCGGGTTCGGCCTGATCTGCGGACCCGTCCTGGTCAGCACCCTCGGGCGGACGGACGGCGTCCGGGTCTCGGTGTTCTTCAGTGCCCTCATCAACCTCGGTGCGCTGGCTCGCGAGCACGCCCACGTGGCGTGGCGATCGGCGATCGGCCTGCTCCTGCCCGCGGTCATCGCGACCCCGCTACTCGCCCTGGCCCTGGATCAGGTCCCCTCCCGTGCCGCGCAGGTGATCGCCGGGCTGGCCGCGCTGGTCGGGGCCTCCGCGCTCGCGGCCGGGCTGCACTGGCCGGCGGCCCACTCGCGCCGCGGCATGGTCGGGGCGGCCGTCGTGAGTGCCGGCATGAACGACGCCGCCGGCATCGGCGGTCCGGCCGTCGCGCTGTGGGCCGACAACGCCGGCTGGAGCCACGAGAAGACCCGCGGAACGCTGCAGGTCTACTTCCTCGCGCTCAACACCGTCGCGATGGTCACGCTGGGCGTGCCGCAGCAGTCCTCCGGCCGGTACGGCGAGATGCTCGCCGCCCTCGTCGGCGGCTACCTGCTCGGAGGCGCGCTGTCCCGGCGTACCCCGCCTGCCCTTGCCCGCCGGGTCACGCTGGCGCTGGCCGGCGCCGGAGGCGTCGTGGTGCTCGTCCGCGCCCTGATCGCCTGAGTCCCAGGGACTTCCCGGCGGGACACGCCGGCGTGCCGGACCGCTCGGTCCCAGGGACCGGGTGCCCTGCTAGGCGACGAGACCGAGGCGGCGGAGCTCGACGGTGAGGTCGTGGGGCGACGTCGAGGCGGCCATCGCGGCCTCCATCGTGATGACGCCGTCGCGGATGAACGACACCAGGTGCTGGTCGAAGGTCTGCATGCCGTAGTAGGCGCCCTCGGAGATCAGCTGCGGGATCGTCGCGGTCTTGTCCGGGTCGGCGATGGCGTCGGCGATGCGACCGGTGTTGACGGCCACCTCCATGACGACGCAGCGGCCCTCGCCGTCGGCGCGAGGCACCAGGCGCTGGCAGATGATGCCGCGCAGCGAGCCGGCGAGCGCGAGGCGCACCTGCTTCTGCTCGTGCGGCGGGAAGAAGTCGATGATGCGGTTGATCGTCTCGGCGGCGTCCGTCGTGTGCAGCGTGCTCATGACGAAGTGGCCGGTCTCGGCGGCGGCCAGGCCGGCCTTCACCGTCTCGTGGTCGCGCATCTCGCCGACGAGGATGACGTCGGGGTCCTGACGCATGGCGGCACGCATCGCGATGACGAAGTCCTCGGTGTCGACGCGGACCTCGCGCTGGTTGATCATCGCCATCTTGTCGAAGTGCAGGACCTCGATGGGGTCCTCGATCGTGACGACGTGGACTTCCTTGTTGCTGTTGACGTGGTCGATCATGCCGGCCAGCGTCGTGGTCTTGCCGGAGCCGGTCGGGCCGGTCACGAGGACCAGGCCGCGGGGCTCCATGGCGAGCGAGGCCAGCACGGGCGGCAGGCCGAGGTCGCTGAGCGGGATGGCCCCGACGGAGACGCGGCGGAAGACGAGGCCGGCCGAGCCGCGGCTGCGGAAGGCGTTCACGCGGAAGCGGCCGACGCCGGACAGCGAGTAGGCGAAGTCCGCCTCGTTCGTGCGCAGGAAGTCGTCCACGAGGTCCTCGCGGAGAACCTCCTCGACCATCTTCTCGGTGTCGGCGGCGGTCAGGTCGCGCGTCTGCAGCTTGCGCAGCCGACCGTCGATGCGCACGCGAGGGGGCGAACCGACCTTGCAGTGCAGGTCGGACCCGCCGCACTCCACGAGCGCGCGGAGGAAGGGCTCGATGGACGTCGTCACACAGGGTCTTTCGGCTCGGACTAGCCCGACCTTGACCCGTTTGATCTAGAGAAGCGGCTCCGTCAGCGCAGCCATCCAGCGCTCGACGCCGTCCGGGTCCCTGGGGAGGGCCGCGGACAGGTTGCGGTGGCCGTCCTCGGTGATCAGGACGTCGTCCTCGATCCGGATGCCGATGCCGCGCAGGTCCTCCGGGACCAGCAGGTCGTCGAGCTGGAAGTAGAGGCCGGGCTCGACGGTCAGGACGTACCCCGGCTGCAACGTGCCGTCGCGGTACAGCTCGTCACGCGAGGCGGCGCAGTCGTGCACGTCGAGGCCGAGCATGTGGCTCACGCCGTGGATCGTCCAGCGGCTGTAGCGCTTGTCGTCGTCGGCCAGCACCTCCGCTGCCGACTCGACGATGCCGAGGGCCTCAAGGCCCTCCGCCAGCACCTTCATCGCCGCGTTGTGCGGAGCCGTGAACGCGTTCCCGGGCCGGCACTCGGCGAGGGCAGCCTCCTGGGAGCGGTAGACCAGCTCGTACACCTCTCGCTGCCGCGGGGTCCACGTGCCGCTCACCGGCAGCGTTCGCGTCACGTCGGCCGTGTAGAGCTCGCGTCCCTCCACCCCCATGTCCAGCAGGATGAGCTCGCCCTCGCGCACCGGGCCGTCGTTGTCGGTCCAGTGCAGCACGCAGGCGTGCGCACCGGCGGCGCAGATCGAGCCGTAGCCGACGTCGTTGCCCTCGACCCGGGCCCGCAGCCCGAAGACGCCCTCGGCCCAGCGCTCGGAGGTCGCGACGGCCTTCGGCAGCTCGCGGGCGACGTCCTCGAAGCCCTTGATCGTCGCGTCGACGGCCTGCTGCAGCTGCTCGACCTCCCACGCGTCCTTGACCAGCCGTGCCTCGGACAGCCAGGTGGCCAGTTCCTTGTTCGCCTCCTCGCCGCTCTCGAAGAGCTCCTCGACCTTGACGTCGTACGAGGTCAGCACCCGCGCCGCCGTCCCGCGCAGCTTCTCGATCTCCTCGAGGGGTCGCGTCGCGATGCCGAGCTCGACCGCGACGTCCTCGAGCGACGGCCGCGGACCGACCCAGAACTCGCCGTTGCGGTCGGTGAAGAACGCCGGCGTCTCGCGCGTCCAGGCCGGCGCCTGGTAGAGCACGGCCTCCCCCGCGGCGTCGATGACGAGGACGGCGTCGGGCTCCCTGGAGCCGACCAGCCAGGTGAAGTCGCTGCCGGGGCGGAACGGGAAGTCGGTGTCGTTCGCCCGCACCTTGAAACCGCCGCTCGGGACGACCAGCACCTCGCCGGGGAACTGCGCGGCGAGGCGCGCGCGACGATCGGCCCGGTACGGGGAGGCCTCCTGCACGTCGGCCGCCGGTCGCGGCAGGTCCGCCCACCCGGTGCTCATGAACTCGAGCAGCTTCGACGGCCGCTTCGGGTCGTGGCTGGCCGTGTTCTCCTGGGGGGTGTCGAGGTTGTCGTCAGTGCCCATGGGACGAGGGTACGTCCGTCAGCGGCCCTTCCACTCCGGCTTTCGCTTCTGGAGAAAGGCGCTGATGCCCTCGGACGCGTCCTCGCTCGAGTTGAGCAGCGAGAGCTGTGCCTGCATGGCCCCGAGGCCGGCTTCCAGGGAGCTCTCCAGAGCCGCCTTGAACGCGGCCTTCCCCAGCCGGACCGCCACCGGGGGCTTGGCCGAGAGGGCCGCGACGAGCGCCTCGGTCTCCGCCGCGAGGTCATCGACGACCCGACTGACCAGGCCCATCTCGAGGGCCTCGGAGGCATGCACCCGGCGGGCGCTCAGCATCATCTCCATGGCCCGCTTGGGGCTGACGTGCCGCCCGAGCAGGGCACTCACCATGAACGGCCAGATGCCCAGGTCGACCTCGGGCAGGCCGAACGCGGCGGTCTCGGCGGCGAGGACGACGTCGCACCCGAGGACGATCGCCACGCCGCCGGCCAGGCACAGGCCCTGGACGGCCGCGACGACCGGGACCGGGCAGTCGGCCATGGCGAGCACGACCTCGCGGATCTTCCCGCGGCTCTCGTGCACCTCGAGGCCGGTGGCGTCCGGCGCCATCTGGACCAGGTCGGCGCCGGAGCAGAACACGTTGCCGGCGCTCGTGACGAGGACGGCCCTCGCCTCGCCCGGATCCCTGAGGGCGGCGAGCATCCCGTCCAGGATCTCCCCGTTGAGGGCGTTGCGCTTCTCCTCCCGGTCGAGGTGAAGGCGCAGCACCCCGTCGGCGCGTGTCACAGCAAGGTCGGCCACGAGCCGCGACACTATCGGGGTGCTGTTCGCCCTCACCGTCCTGCTGGGGGCGCTCGCCCTCGGCTGGGCGCGCGGTGGCACCCTCGACCACCTCGGGCACCTGCCGCTCCGGTTCAAGCGGCTCGTGGTCGCTGCCCTCGTGGTGCAGGTCCTCGGCGGCCTCGCCGGCGGCTGGCGCTACCCCGCCGGACTGGCCCTGTCAGCAGCCCTGGTCGCCGGCTTCCTCGCTCTCAACCGTGGGATCCAGGGCACGGGGCTGGTGGCCGTCGGGCTGCTGCTCAACGCCCTCGTGGTCGGCGTCAACGGCGCGATGCCGGTCAGCGGCGACGCCATGGGCCGGGCCCTGCTGTCGACCCAGGACATCATCAGCGGCGCGGACCCGAGGCACGAGCTGATCGACGCCTCGACCCACCTGCCGCTCATCGCCGACCGGATCCCCTTCTACTTCCCCCGCCACCCCGAGATCGTCAGCACCGGCGACGTGCTCGTCGCCTCCGGCCTGGCCGAGCTCGTCGTCCTCGGCATGGGCTCCACCGCGCGCCGCCGGCGCCGGTAGGCTCAGCCCCGACGAGAGGAGCTCACCATGGCCAAGAGAGGTCGTAAGCGCCGCGCGCGCAAGAAGAACGCTGCCAACCACGGCAAGCGCCCCAACGCGTAACTCCGAACCCTTGCGTCCGCTCGACGCACCCGTGGCGATGTCCACCTGAGCGGACGCAAGGGTTTGCTGTGTCAGCGCCCGGTGCGGACCCAGTCAACGGTCTGGGCGAGGCCCTGCTCGAGGCCCACGGTCGGCTCCCAGCCGAGGGCACGGCGGGCCTGGCCGACGTCGAGGACGATCGAGTGCAGCTCTCCCGGCCGGGCTGGAGCGAACTCGGGGGCGTCCGGAGCGCTGACGGCGCGGGCCACCGCGGTGTGGAGCGCACGCACCGTCGTACCCGTGCCTGACCCGACGTTGAGCCGGCGACCGTCGCCCTTGCCGCCGAGGCAGCGAAGGAACGCGTCGACGACGTCGTCGACGTAGACGTAGTCGCGGGTGCTGGTCCCGTCGCCGAACAGCCTCGTCGGCTGCCGCTTCAGCAGGGCGCCGGCGAAGATGCTGACGACGCCCGCCTCGCCGTGGGGGTCCTGGCGCGGCCCGTAGACGTTCCCGAGGCGCAGGCAGCAGCCGGCCAGCCCGTGCAGCCGCTGGTACGCCGCCACGTACGTCTCGCCCGCGGCCTTCGCCGACCCGTACGGCGACGCCGGGTGCAGCACCATCCGCTCGGAGGCCGGCAGCTTCGGGGGCGTCCCGTAGACCGTGCCGCCGCTGCTCGCGAACACCACGCGCGGTGTCGCGGAACGGACGCAGGCGTCCAGCACGTTGACGGTCCCGAGCACATTGGTCCGGGTGTCGTGCAACGGGTCCTCGACGGACTTGCGGACGTCCATCTGCGCGGCCAGGTGCAGCACGACCTCCGGGCGCTCCTTGGCGAGCACGTCGGCGAGCTCGGGCCGCGTGATGTCGAGGTTGCTGAAGGAGAAGGCCTTGGACTTCCGGGCCGCCGCCAGGTTGGCGAGCCTGCCCGTGCTGAGGTCGTCGAGACCGACGACGGTGTGCCCGTCCGCGACCAGCCGGTCGCACAAGTGGCTACCGATGAAGCCGGCTGCCCCGGTGACGACCAGCCTCACGGGTGCCGGAGCTGCCAGCCCGCCCAGGCGCTCTGGACCATCTGCCGCAGGTCGTACTTCGCCTGGAAGCCAAGGCCTTCGGTGATCCTGTCGACCTTCGCGACGATCCTCGCCGGATCGCCCGGCCGGCGGTCGACCACGTCGTACGAGCAGTCGAGCCCGGTCACCTCGGCGATCTCGGAGATGACCTCCAGAACGCTGGAACCGATCCCCCGGCCGATGTTGTACGTCGCACCCGACTGCCCAGCGGCCAGCGCACGCGCCGCCGCGAGGTGGGCGTCGGCGATGTCCGCGACGTGCACGTAGTCGCGCAGGCAGGTCCCGTCCGGCGTGGGGTAGTCGTTGCCGTAGACCCGGGGCTTCTCGCCCTTCTGCAGCGCCTGGAACACCAGCGGGATCAGGTTGAAGACGCCCGGGTCGCCGAGCTCCGGCGCGGCAGCACCTGCCACGTTGAAGTACCTCAAGTTCATGACCTGCAGCCCGAAAGCCGTGGTGCAGTCGTTCAGCAGCCACTCACCGACCAGCTTGGTCTCGCCGTACGGCGACAGCGGCGCCTTCGGGATGTCCTCGGTGACGTACTCGACGTCGGGCATGCCGTACGTCGCCGCGCTCGAGGAGAACACGAACTTGTCGACGCCCGCCGTGCGGCACTCCTCGAGCAGCGTCAGCAGGCCGTCGAGGTTCTCGCGGTAGTACCAGAGCGGCTCCGCGACGGACTCGCCCACCTGCTTCTTGGCGGCGACGTGCACGACCCCGGTGACGCCGTCCAGGGCCTGGCGGAGCGCCGTCCGGTCGAGGACCGAGCCCTCGACGAACCGGGCGCCGTCGTGCACGCGGCTGCGGTCGCCCGTGCTGAGGTCGTCGAGCGCGATGATGTCCTGCCCGTCCTCGACCATCGCGCGGACGACGTGCGCCCCGATGTACCCGGCACCACCCGTGACCAGCCAGCTCATGTTCCGACCCTAGTGGGGCGGCTGTGCAGGGCGCGGGGAGCCGGTGTGAACGTCCTGTGTCCTCCCGCGCGCGCCGGGGACCGTTCCGGCAGGATGGCGGCCATGTCGCTCCTGCGCCGCTTCCAGAGGCACACGTCTGCTCTCCCGCACGCCTCCGTCGAGGAGCACCGGGCCGTGGTCGAGCTGCTTGCCCTCGCGGCCTACGCCGACGCGTCCGTGACGGACGGCGAGCTCGGCGACCTGGCCGAGTTCGACGCGCAGCACGACGACTGGGACGACGAGGGCCTCAGCGTCCTGCAGCACCTGCCAGTGGCCATCGCGCACGCCCGGTCCGGTCAGAGCACGGTCACGGAGCTCGCGGCCCGGATCACCGACCCGACGCTGCGGGCCGAGGCGGTCAAGGCCGTCACCGAGCTGCTCGCGGTCGACGGCGTGACGGGCAGCGAGAGCGCCTTCCTCACGGAGGTCCGCGCCGCGCTGGCCTAGGTCATGCCGGGACCCTGTCCCCCGGCGCCGGCGCGGGCACGGGCGCCGAGACCCGCGGCGGCACGACGAGAGCGGCGACCCCGAGGACCAGGCAGCCGGCGACGTACCACCACAGGCCGCCCTCGAGCTTGTCGAACCCGCTGGTAGCCGCGCGGCTGCCGTCAGGGCCGAGCACGCCCATCAGCGCGACTGGTGACAGGACCGCGGCGAGCGCACCTGTACGGCGCAGCGCGTTCCGGCCGACCGGCGAGGCGATAGCGAGCAGGACCAGGGCAGCTGCGACGGCCGCGCCGATCCGGGCGATGTCGGCGACGTGCCGGTCGAGGTAGCTGGCACCCACCTCAGGCTCCTGCTGCTGCATCCAGAGGTACCAGGGATACGGGGCGTCGAACTCGCGGGTGTCGTACCAGCCGGTGAACTCGACGCCGTGGACGACCAGCCACGCGGACAGCCCGAGGAGCGAGAGCGCACCGAGTGTCCTGGCCTGCCGGACCGGCAGCGACCCCGGCGCCAGCGCGGCGCTCGTCGCCAGCAGCAAGAAGCCGCCGACTGCCAGCCACGCCCCCGGTCCCACCCCCGAGAAGGTGTGGTGCACGGGTACGGCTACGAGGTCGGCGTCCCCGGGCAGCCGCTGGGCGACGTACGCCGTCAGCACCGCCGCGCCGGCACCCAGGGCGACGCCGACCGCGCGGGCCTCGCGCCTCAGGAAGGCCAGCACCACCACCATCGCCACCGCCGCGAGCAGGGCGGACAGCAGCCACGTCGAGTACAGCCGCGTCCAGGGGAAGCCCCGGCCGTAGCGGGCCGCCTCCTGGTACTCGTCCAGCGTCGCGGGCCGGTCGCTCCGGTCGTACGTCGTGTGCGTCCAGGCCAGCCGCTTCGCGACCACGACAAAGACAAGACCCGCCAAGCCCAGCAGGATCGCCGACGTCCACCGCTTCACGCGGTCACCGGGTCCTTGCGCCGCCCAACGAGCACGCCAGACCCAGCGATCAGCACCGAGCCGAGGACGTAGGACCAGAAGCCGAGGCCCACCCGGTAGAAGGCGCTGTGCGACCTGGGGAAGCAGAAGGGGCCCAGCGAGCCGACGGGCAGGACCCACGCCACGGTCAGCAGCCAGAGAGCCCTCATGCCACCCAGACGAGGTGACGACGCAAAGCCGCTGCACCGTCCACGGGACTACTCCGCCCGGAACTCCACGTGCTCGATCTCGACGCGGACCTGCTGGATCTTCAGCAGCACCCTCGCGCGCAGGTCCTCGGGCGCCTGCTCCTTGCAGGAGCGGGCGACCAGCTTCATGACGGCCTGCTCCAGGCCGTACTTGCGCAGGCACGGCGCGCACTCGTCGAGATGGATCCGGACGTGCTCCCGGTCGTGCTCGGCGCACTCGCCGTCGAGGTAGAGGTAGACGGTCTCGAGCACCTCGCTGCACGGGGTCTCGTGGGGGTCGCCGCAGCTCACGTGTCCGCCGCCTTCACCAGTCCGCGCTCCACGGCGTAGTCCGCCAGGAGCTCTCGAAGCCCACGCCGACCGCGGTGGAGGCGGGACATGACCGTCCCGATCGGCGTGCCCATGATCTCGGCGATCTCCTTGTAGGAGAAGCCCTCGACGTCGGCGAGGTAGACCGCCATGCGGAAGTCCTCGG
>JAODNF010000346.1 GCA_025464915.1 Frankiales bacterium
CAGGTCTGGACCAACGACACCCTCAACAAGTACGTCGCCCGGTACCTGCAGAAGGGCGACCACCCGATCTACCTGGCCATCTACTTCGGCCTGATCATCTTCTTCACGTACTTCTACGTCGCGATCACGTTCAACCCGGTCGAGGTCGCCGACAACATGAAGAAGTACGGCGGCTTCGTGCCCGGCATCCGTCCGGGCCGCGCCACCGCCGAGTACCTCGACTACATCCTGTCGCGCGTCACGAGCTTCGGCGCCCTGTACCTGGGCCTGGTGGCCGTGCTGCCGCTGCTGCTGTTCAACCTCACCGCCGGTGCGAACCGGCTGCCGTTCGGTGGCACCGCTGTGCTCATCGTCGTCGGTGTCGGGCTCGAGACGGTGAAGCAGATCGAGAGCCAGCTGATGCTGCGCAACTACGAGGGCTTCCTGCGATGAAGCCGGGCCGCGGGTAGTGCGCCTCGTCCTGGTCGGTCCCCCCGGAGCAGGGAAGGGGACGCAGGCCCAGTTCATCGCGGAGCACCTGCAGGTCCCCAAGATCTCGACCGGGGACATCTTCCGCGCGAACGTCGGGCAGGGCACCGAGCTCGGGCTGCTCGCCAAGACGTTCATGGACCGCGGCGACCTGGTGCCCGACGACGTCACCATCGAGATGGTGCGCAACCGGCTGACCGAGGACGACGCGCAGGGCGGGTTCCTGCTGGACGGGTTCCCGCGCACCGTCCCGCAGGCCGAGGTCCTCGACTCCATGCTGGCCGAGTCCGGCGTGAAGCTGCACGTCGTGCTCGAGCTCGTCGTCGAGGACGACGAGGTCATCCGGCGGCTGTCCGGCCGCCGGACCTGCCGCACGTGCAACCACATCTGGCACATCGACTTCGACCCGCCGAGCGTCGAGGGGGTCTGCGACCTCGACGGCGGCGAGCTCTACCAGCGCGACGACGACCAGGCCGAGACGATCGCGAACCGGCTCAAGGTCTACGCCAACGAGACGGCGCCCCTGGTCGGCTACTACGCCAGCCGCGGGCTGCTCGTCGGCATCGACGCCACCGGGCCGGTCGACGACGTCACGCAGCGCGCGATCGACGCGCTGCGGCCGCTCCAGCACGGCGACTAGATGGGACTGCGCTCCCGGTACCCCCGTGGCGTGACGGTGAAGACGCCCGAGCAGGTCCAGCGGATGCGGGCCGCCGGGCTGGTCGTCGCCGAGGCGCTCGCCCGGATGTCGGAGGCGGTGCGCCCGGGCATCACGACCGGCGACCTGGACCTGATCGCGCGCGGCGTCCTCGAGCGCCACGGCGCCACCTCGAGCTTCCTGGGCTACGGCGACCCGGGCTTCCCGGCCGTCATCTGCGCCTCCGTCGGCCCCGAGGTTGTGCACGGCATCCCCGGCGACCGGGTGCTGCAGGAGGGCGAGCTCTGCTCGCTGGACTTCGGCGCGATCGTCGACGGCTGGCACGGCGACGCCGCAGTCACCGTCCCGGTCGGGCAGTGCGACCCCGCGGTGCTCGAGCTCAACCGGATCACGGAGGAGAGCCTGTGGGCGGCGCTCCGCACGGTACGGCCAGGCGGGGCCCTGTCCGACATCGGCGCGGCCGTCGAGGCGACCGTCCGGCCGCACGGGTACGGGCTGCTCGACGACTACACCGGGCACGGGATCGGCACCTCGATGCACGAGCCGCCGTACGTGCCGAACACCGCTCCCAAGGGACCGGGCCGCGGCATGCCGCTCGACGTCGGCATCGTGCTCGCTGTCGAGCCGATGGCCACCCTGGGCCTGGCGGAGGTCGTGACACTCGCGGACGAGTGGACCGTCGCCACGGCGGACGGCCTGCAGGCCAGCCACTGGGAGCACACCGTGGCCGTCACCCCGGACGGCCCCTGGGTGCTCACGGCTCCCGA
Source organism: Frankiales bacterium (assembly GCA_025464915.1). Taxonomy (GTDB): domain Bacteria; phylum Actinomycetota; class Actinomycetes; order Mycobacteriales; family SCTD01; genus RYN-111. Next base: position 1,894 of record JAODNF010000346.1, read on the forward strand.
CGGCGGCGCTTCCCGGCTCTGACCGGACTGTCCGACAGCCGACACCGCCGTTGTCGTGCCGGCCAGGTCGCCCTCACCCTCGACAGGGACAGGGGGTGCACAGCGCGCTGGGCGTCATCGAGATCCTCGACCGCACGCAGGACCGGCCTGAGGCGGCCGCCGCTGCGTCCGCTCGGTCGGCCACGGCTGAGCGTGCCCCGGGCGGACGCACGGGCCAGGCGAAGCGCGGCCGCACACGTCCGCTCGGGCGGCCATCGCTGAGCGTGCGCGGGGCGGACGCGAGGTGAGCCGGCGGCGCGTGACGGGGGTCACCTCGGACGTCCCGGCGCTCGTTGGACGGCCCGCAGCGCCATGACGTACGATGACACGTCGGTCTGTGACCGGCGCGTCTCAGCATGCCTACCGTCTTCCAGGCGGATCGGCCGAGCTGGGCACCATCATGAACCACACCACTGACGATGTAGCGAGGACATGCCGAAGAAGGACGGGGCCATCGAGATCGAGGGCCGAGTCGTCGAGCCGCTCCCCAACGCGATGTTCCGCGTGGAGCTGCAGAACGGCCACAAGGTCTTGGCCCACATCAGCGGCAAGATGCGGCAGCACTACATCCGCATCCTCCCCGAGG
>JAODNF010000381.1 GCA_025464915.1 Frankiales bacterium
GCGGTCTCGACATCCACGACCCTAGCCAGCGACGCGGCCGCCGGGTGCAGCCACGGGTGCTCCGTCGCCCAGTGGGCGGCGTCGATCAGCGCCAGCGCCTCCGGTGCCTCGGAGGCGTTGTGGTGCTTGAGGTCGGAGGTGAGGAAGGCCTGAGCGCCCGCCCGGGCCGCGAGCCCCATGGCGTCGCTTCCCGAGCCGCCCATGACGGCGAGCCGGCCGACCACCGCCTCCGGGTCACCGCTCGCCCGCACGCCCCAGGCCGTGGCAGGCAGCACCCGCGCGGCCAGCTCGACCAGGTCACCGAGCCGCGTCGGCTCCGGCAGGTCTCCGACGCGGCCCAGCCCCTGCGCGGACGGGAGGTCCGCCAACGGGACCACGTCGTAGGCGGGTGTCTCGTAGGGGTGGGCCTGGAGCAGGGCCTGTACGACCTGGGCGCGCGCCGTCCGTCGTACCAGCGTCTCGACGCGCACCTCCTCGACCGACTCGCGCTCCCCGACCGACCCGACGGCCGGCCGCGCTCCGGCCAGCGGGCGGAAGCTGCCGGTGCCGGTGGTCGACCAGCTGCAGCAGTCGTAGTCACCGAGCCGTCCGCCGCCGGCTGCCGTCACGGCGTCCGTGACCCGCTGGGCGTCGGCGACCGGGACGAAGAACACCAGCTTGTCGACCGGATCGGGCGCGACCTCGAGGGGGACGGTGTCCCGCAGGTCGAACCGCGCGGCCAGCGCGTCCGACACGCCCGGGTTCGCGCGGTCGGCGTTGGTGTGGGCGACGAGCAGCCCGCACCCGCTCGTGACGAGGGCGTGAGCGAAGCGGCCCTTCGGGTCGGTCGCCGCCATGCTCCCGGTGCCGCCGAGCCACAGCGGGTGGTGCGTGACGAGCAGCTGGTGCCCCACCGTCTCGGGCAGCAGCGCCTCGACCGGATCGACCGCGAACAGCACCGAGCGCACCTCGCTCGCCGGGTCCCCCAGCACCAACCCGATGCTGTCCCAGGGCTCCGCCAGGGCAGGCGGGAACAGGCGGTCGAGAGCGGCGACGACGTCGCCGAGGGTGGCGCCCACGCCGCGACCGTAGCCCTAGGCCGTCCGGATGCTCTCGGCGACCTTGTCGAGCATCTGGTCCGGGGTGATGCGGAAAGCGCCGGCGGCCGTGTCCAGCAGGACGGCGCCGAGCGCGACGATGGACATCGTCATCTCCTCCGGCTCCTGCCGGGCCGCCGCCATGAGCGCCGCGTGGGAGCCCGGCTGGCTCTTGACGTAGGCCATGACGAGACCGAAGTGGCGGGAGAACGTCGCCGAGTCGGGCGCGAGCTGAGCAGGGATGCGTTCCACACCGCGCACGCTAGGTGTCAGCGCGCCGACCCGCCGCTCAGACACGCGCTGTCAGCACGATCGTGATCAAGGAACGGTGACGCCGCCGACTGGAATGCTCCCGATCGGGTCGCCGGCCGCGTCGACCACGTCGTAGCCGGCACAGGTGACCGGGAGGACCGGCGTGAGGTGAAGCGTCCCGATCAGCCGGATGTCGGCGCAGCCGACGTGATCGCCGATGGTCGGGCTCACGTTGAAGATGATGTTGTCGTTGACCGGGACCTCGGCGGCGATGACCGGGACGTACGCCGCCGGCGAGATGAGGTAGCCGAGCTGGTCGTTCGCGAGCCCGAGCTGGATGACCTCCTGCGCCTGGCTGCCAAGGCTGTCCTGCACGTCCTGCCGGATCCGCGGGAAGCCCTCGCCGGGCGTCGTGTTGATGACGATGCCGCCGATGCGAACGGCACCGACGACGGTCCGGATGGTCTGGCCGACGACCCACGGCGACTCGTGGCTGCGCAGCAGCTCGGCGCCGGCGTACTTCCCGGCGGCGAACAGGGCCGAGACGATCGGGCCGACGAGCGGCTCGCGGATGAAGCCCTGGGCGGCGTAGACAGGTCCGGTGACGGGCTTGGCGGAGCGCAGCGCGCTCGTGACGTGCGCGCCGTAGTTGAGGACCAGCGCCGTCTTGCGGTCCTTGGTGTTGTAGCCCGGGTTGGTCTTCTTCGTGAACGCGCAGGCCGTCCGGCAGGGCTGCGTGCCGCCGAGGGCGCCCACCATGGCGATGCCCTGGCCGCCGTACTGCGTGGTCAGGGCGTCGCTGAGGAACTGGGGCCAGTCGCCGTGCACGCCGTTGCCACCGCCGGCGGTCGCGTGCGCGGCGAAGACCATCCACGTCAGCGGGTGCTTGCCGCTCGGCGTGGTCGCCTGCACGACGCGGACCAGACCGTCCTTGCCGGGCGTGGCGCACACGTCCGGACCCGGATAGTCCGGCGTCTTGCTCTGGTTGAGGGCCTCCGTGCAGCTCTGGTTGTAGACGAGGTCGGAGGCGTCGGAGTGACCCGCCTTCAGGTTTGCGTAGCCGCGGTGCGCGTAGGCGTCGGTGATGGCCGCGACGACCTGCGCCTTCACCAGGTCCATGTAGCCACCGCTCGGACCGCCCCAGACCCCGAGCGTGTCGGGGGCTGCGTGGCTGTGGTCGCTCGCGATGACGATGTGGTCGACGGGCAGCCGCGTGACCTTCTTGCTGACGGCGAGCGCCATGTCCTGCAGGCCGTCGCTGCCGAACTCGTACTTCGCGAACCAGCCCTGCACCTCGATGTCGGCGATCGCGATCGCGTTCCTGCCGTCGTCGATGACGAAGGCGCGGGCCTTGATGTGCTCGCCCTTCGCGGAGTCCCGACCGCCCCGGCCGATGACCTGCTCCGGGAACAGCGAGCCGTCGCCCAGGCCGTACCCGCCCTGGTTCACCACGCCCGACGGGGTGATGTCACGGCTCGCCGCACCGACGAGGTACGACGGGGTGCGCACGCTCGCGGGGTGCTGGGCGCCGACCCTGGCGAAGCGCGCGACCCGGTAGGTGTGCGTCTGGCCCGGGCTCGCGCCGGCGTCGTCGAACGAGGTGGCCGTCCGGTCGAGCTGGGCGATCTGCACGCCGTCGCGCAGGAGCACGTCGGCGCGGCCGCTCCACGCGAGGTGCACGGAGGAGTCGCGCACGGCGGCGGTGACCCCGTCGAGGTCGGCCAGCGCACCCTTGCCTGAGGCGAGGGCGTGGGCACCGGCGGGAAGGACGAGGGAGGCCGCGACGAGGCCGATCAGAGCGCGCTTCATGCCGGTGTGTTTCGACACCGTTGCCTGATGCCCTGCCGGTGGACTCAGACGGGATCGAACCGCCGACCTTCGCCTTGTAAGGGCGCTGCTCTACCAGCTGAGCTATGAGTCCTCGGCTCAGAGGCTAGCGGCGGGCGACGTCCGTCCCCGGCGTGCACTGCGGCACCTGCTGGCTCACCACGACGCAGACGCTGCCGTGCGGTCCCTGGTAGACGTGCACCGGGACCGGCGGGACGGGGTTGGCGGAGGCGGCGGCAGCCGCACCGACCACGAGCAGGGCACTGAGGGCGAGGACACGACGCATGGATGTCCTGTTCGTCACGGTTCGCGATGTTCC
>JAODNF010000386.1 GCA_025464915.1 Frankiales bacterium
GCGGTCTCCGCCGTCGACGGCGTGACGTCGGTGGCGGTGGAGCTGGGCGTGATGACCGACGCGCAGCGCGGCGAACTGCGCACGCGGCTGCGCGGCGACGCGCCGGCCAACGAGATCCCGTTCGCCCAGCCCGGCTCGCGGACGCGGGTCTACGCAGTGGCCTCCGGCAAGGGCGGCGTGGGCAAGTCGTCGGTGACGGTGAACCTCGCCGCGGCGCTGGCGGCGAAGGGGCTCTCGGTCGGTGTCCTCGATGCCGACATCTACGGCTTCTCCGTTCCGCGCATGCTCGGCGTCTCGGGCAAGCCGACCCAGGTCGACCAGATGATCATGCCGCCGATCGCGCACGACGTGAAGGTCATCTCCATCGGCATGTTCACACCGGGCAACACCGCGGTCGTGTGGCGCGGGCCGATGCTGCACCGCGCGCTCCAGCAGTTCCTCGCCGACTGCTACTGGGGTGACCTCGACTACCTGCTGATGGACCTGCCGCCCGGCACCGGCGACATCGCGATCTCGGTCGCGCAGCTCGTGCCGACCGCGGAGATCCTCGTCGTCACGACACCGCAGCTCGCTGCGCAGGAGGTGGCCGAGCGCGCCGGCTCGATCGCCCTGCAGACGCACCAGCGGATCGCGGGCGTCGTCGAGAACATGAGCTACTTCCCGTGCCCGCACTGCGGGGAGGCCGTCGACGTCTTCGGCTCGGGCGGCGGCGAGGCAGTGGCCCGTTCCCTGAGCCGGCTCCTCGGCGCCGAGGTGCCCCTGCTGGGCCAGATCCCGATGGACCGGCGGCTGCGCGAAGGCGGCGACAACGGCGTGCCTCTCGTGCTCTCCGACCCGGACAGCGCTGCCGGCAAGGAGCTGCTCAAGGTCGCCGAGGCGATCTCCGGCAAGCCCCGCGGCCTCGCGGGGATGTCGCTGGGGCTCAGCCCCGCGAACAGGTAGCTGCAGCTACAGGCTGAACTTGTAGCGGACCCGCACGAAGCCCTGGCACTGGCCCTGGACCTGGATGGTCCCGCTGACCTTGCCGCTGAACTTCCCCTCAGCCTCGTAGGTCGGCTCCTGGTCGGTCGCGGAGGCCGAGAAGCCCTGGCTCTTCAGCTCGTCCACGACGGCGTCACGGACCTTGACCAGGTCGGCCCGGGTGCCCGTGAGGAACGTGTAGACGATCTCCGTCTTGCCCTGCTTGTCCGTCTGCCACAGGGTCTGCCCCTCGGGCACCGTGAAGTCGAGACCAGCGGGCAGGGCGACCCCGGGGGTGGGGGTCGTGTAGGTCGTGCCGCACGCCCGCTGAGCGTCCTTGATCTTCCCCTTGTGGTCGAAGTACTCGAACACGAAGAAGCCGGCTGCCCCGAGGGCGGCCACCACGACGAGGGCGATGAGGATCTTCACGGGCCGGGTCATGACGGGGGAGCGTAGGGGGAGCAATCGGACGCCCGCCTGACGAGCGCGCCCGTATCAGGACGTCCCAGCCAGGCTCCGCGGTTGACACTCAGGTCGTGTCAGGATCCCACGGGGCGGCTTCGCCCGGGGCGAGGAAGGCCTGCCGGGCACCGATCGTCGCCGGCACCATCTCGTCAGGGTCGTCCTCGAGCAGGTGCTTGCGCACGAACTCGCGGGGATGCAGCGAGCGAAGGTCGAGGTCCGCCACCTCGGGCCCGAGCTCGGCCTTCAGGTCCGCGCTCATGCCCTTGAGGTACTTGCGCACCTTGCGCAGGTTGCGACCGGCCTCCTGGGCCATCCCCGGCAGCCGGTCAGGGCCGAAGACGAACAGGCCGATCAGCAGCAGGACCGCGGCTTCCGGCCACCCGAGTCCACCCAGCACCAGGTCAGCCTAGGCCGACTTCTTGTCCTGCAGGACGACCTTCGCGGAGCGGGTGGCGCCGCCCCGGAGGTAGGTGACGGTGACACCGTCGCCGACCCGGTGCTCGCGCAGCGCGACGACCAGCTGGTCGACGCTGTGCACGGGTTCGCCCGCGATCGCGGTGACGACGTCCCCCGACACCAGGCCCGCCCTCTCCGCGGCGCCCCCGTGCGTGACGGAGATGATGCGGGCGCCACGTGGCCCGATGCCGTCGGCGCCCACCGTGCGGGCCAGTACCCCGATCGTCGGGTGGGTCGCCGTGCCGGTGCGGATCAGCTGCTCGGCGATGGAGCGGGCCTCGTCCACGGGGATCGCGAAGCCGACGCCGATCGACCCCGACTGGGTGTCGGTCCCCGAGGAACCGAGCGTCGCGATGGCCGAGTTGATGCCGATGACCCTTCCTGCTGCGTCGACGAGCGCGCCGCCGGAGTTGCCGGGGTTGATGGCGGCGTCGGTCTGGATCGCGTTGAAGAGCGGCTGGGCCGGCTTCGCGCCGCTCTCGGAGGGCACCGGCACGGTCCGGTTGAGGGCGCTGATGATGCCGGTGGTGACGGTGCCGGCCAGCCCGAGCGGGGAGCCGATGGCGATCACCGGGTCCCCGACAACCAGGTCGCTGGAGGTGCCGAGGGTGGCCGCCACCAGCGGCGGCCCGCCGATCACCTTGATGACGGCGAGGTCGGTCTCGGGATCGGTGCCGACGACCCGCGCCGACCGGTCGGTCTTCGACTCGTCGGTGAACGACACCGTGATGGTGCCGCCGTCCGCGACCACGTGGTTGTTGGTCAGGATGTAGCCGTCGGACCGCAGCACCACGCCGGACCCGGTCCCGCCCGTCGTACCGCTGTCCACCTGGATGCTCACGACGCTGCGCAGCACCCGTGCCGAGATGCCGGCCACCGACGTCGCAGGCCGGGAGACCGGAACGGCCGTCACCGGGGCGCCGAGCGAGGCTGTCGTGTCGTGGACCTCGATGGTGCGCTCGCCGCCACCGCGTGATCCGACCCACCCGCCGGCTCCGCCCGCGAGCAAGGCGGTCAGGACGACGGCGCTCACGAACGTCCGGTGCGACGGGCCGCGGCCGAGCTCGCCGGGATGGCCCGGGATGTCGGTCGGGTAGCCCCAGGCGAGGGCGCGGGCCGGCGGCGGCTCGACGGGGGCGATCGGGTCAGGCACGGGGAACTCCTTGGACTACGCGAAGGGGTTCAACCACGAGCCCACCCTCGACATGCCCCGCCACACCTTCTCACCCATGCCCTCTTCCACCACGGGCGGGTCCGCGTGCGGGAGGACGAGGACCGCCTGCTCGATCGTGGAGTCGGGCGCGTCAGAGACGAGGGTCCAGGTGCGGCCACCCCCGGACCAGGCGAGCTGCTCCGGCGCCGTGCTCGTCACGTGCACCAAGGACCCGCCGACCTCGCGCAGGGAGCCGCCGGTCTTGTCGGGGAGGGCTCCCTGCTGCACGAACAGCGAGAGCGTCGACAGCCCGTCGGAGTAGGACAGCTGCACGACGCCGTCCGCGTGCCGCAGGGCGTCGAAGCGCTCCAGTCCCCCGGGCAGGTGGTCCACGAGAGGCCAGCCGTCGTCGATGAGGTCCTGCAGATCGGTGTCGTCGAGGTGCCGCGAGCTCGAGGCATCGGGGGACGGAGCCACGGGCCGAGGGCCCCGCTTCGTCAGCCGCAGGTCCGAGAAGGCGGTGCTGAGGGTCATGATGCCCGCGTCGTCCATCACGTCCCGACGCCACACCATGTGCGTCGACCTGTCTATCCAGAACCGTCCAGCGACCCGGCTGGCGCCGATCTGCCCCGGCCGCCGAGCCTCGACGAGCAGGGTGCTCCGGCCGCCCATCACCGCCAGACCGACGACGGTCAGGTCGTAGTGCCGGGTGAGCAGCTCGAAGAGGTCCTCGTTCAGCAGGTCGGGGGCAACGGAGCGGCTGTTGTCGGCGAGGCCCTCGACGACGGCGCCGGTGCCGGGCGTGTGCACGACCCGGAGCAGCTCGTAGCGAGGCAGGTCACCACGGGTGCTGAGGATCGACTGGGTGCCGCTCCAGCTGGTGTCCCGCGCGACCTGCGCGGCCCTCTCCAGCAGCGCCAGGCCCGACACCGACCTGGTCGGAGTGGTCGTCGGCTCGGCCGGATCGGGCGAGACGCAGGCGAGGACGGAACCGCCGCTGACCAGTGCGCCGGCGCAGGCGACCAGCAGCAGCAGCCGCAGGCGCGTCACGGCGCCGGGCTGGCCGAGCGCTGCGTCGAGGCAGGTACGACGTCCACGGTGTTGAACGGGACCTCGTACGAGGTGGTGCTGTGATCGACGACGAACCCGGCGTTGGTGGGGTCGACCGGTGCGACCGGCTGGCGCGGCGGTGGGCCGGCGAGGCTGATGGCCCCTCCGATGCCGAGCACCACGAAGGCACCAGACACGGCAGTACGACGGACGCGGGGGCTCAGGTGCGGGCGGCGATGCGCCCGCGGAGCAGCATCCCCGGGAAAGCTGGCCGTCGGAAACGTGCTCACGGCCATCAGCCGGGCCGACAGGTCGTTCGGCAGGCACGGGCCGGTCTGGCGGAGCGCGGCCTTGAAGCCGCGAAGCGCCTCGACCTCGCTGCGGCAGGTGCTGCACCACGCGAGGTGGGACAGCACCTCGTTCTCACGGGACTCGTCGAGCTCGCCGTCGACGAAGGCGTTCAGCGCGGCGCCGAGGTGGGCGGTCATGCGTGCACCTGCACCGCGGGCGACGCGGGCGTCGGGGCACGGTGCGCGAGGGCCTCGCGCAGCTGGGAGCGCCCGCGGTGGATGCGGCTGCGCACGGTGCCGATCTTGACGTCGAGGACCTCGGCGATCTCCTCGTAGGACAGGCCCTCGAGGTCGCACAGGACGACGGCGGCGCGGAAGTCCGGCGGGAGCGCGTCGAGGGCGGCCTGCACGTCGCCGTCGAAGTGGGTGTCGTCGTAGACCTGCTGCGGGCTGCGCTCCCGGCCGGGGAGGCGCTCGGCGTCGTCGGGCAG
>JAODNF010000392.1 GCA_025464915.1 Frankiales bacterium
GCGAGGACGTCGTCGACGATCAGCACGCGGTCACCCTCCTCGAAGGCGTCGGCGTGCACCGCGAGGGTGTTGCTGCCGTACTCAAGGTCGTAGGACCGCGTCAGGACCTTCCGGGGCAGCTTGTCGGCCTTGCGCACCGGCACCAGCCCCGCGTGCAGGTGGTACGCGACGGGCGCGGACAGCAGGAAGCCCCGGGCCTCGATGCCCACCACCTTGGTGACCCCCTCGTCGGCCCAGGGCTCGGTGAGGGCGTCGACGACCGTGCGCAGCCCGTCGGGGCTGCCGAGCAGCGGGGTGATGTCCTTGAACACCACTCCGGGCGTCGGCCAGTCCGGGACGTCGACGATCAGGGCGGTCAGGGCCGCCAGGTCGGCTGACTGATGACCAGGGCTCACCGCTTGCGCTTGCCGGTCGGACGGCTGCCCTTCGGCTTGCGCTTGCCCTGCTGCTGCTTGGGCTTGGTGGGGGTGCGGGTGGTGGTGGTCGCGACCGGCGAGTCGGCCGGGACCTCGGCCGCTGCGTCGGGGCCGGCGTTGGCTGAGCGCTGCGACAGCCGGACCGGCGCCTTGCCGGTGCGGCGGCGGTCGAGCACCCGCTGGTGCAGCTGCTGGTACTGCGGCTCGCGCTCCTTGAGGTCGGACAGCAGCGGCGTCGCGAGGAACAGGCTGGAGTAGGCACCGGAGGCGAGGCCGACGAACAGTGCCAGGGCCAGGTCCTTCAGGGTGCCGGCGCCGAGGAGCAGCGCGCCCACGAACAGCAGGCCGGAGACCGGCAGCAGCGCGATGAGCGAGGTGTTGATCGAGCGCATGAACGTCTGGTTGACGGCGAGCTCCGCGGCCTCGGCGTAGGTCCGCTGGCTCTGCTTCTCGATGCCCTTGGTGTTCTCGGCGACCTTGTCGAAGACGACGACGGTGTCGTAGAGCGAGTAGCCGAGCACCGTGAGCAGCGCGACCACGGTCGACGGCGTCACGACGAAGCCGAGGATCGAGTAGACGCCCGCGGCCAGGATCAGGTCGTGGATGAGCGCGATCATGGCCGCGGCGGCCATCTTCAGCTCGAACCGGATCCAGATGTAGAAGGTGACGACGATCAGGAAGATGATCAGGCCGCGGAGGGCCTTCTTGCTGACGTCGCTGCCCCACGACGAGCCGGTGCTGTCGGACGTGACGTCGTTGCTGGTGACCTTGAACTTGGTGGCCAGCGCGTTCGCCAGGTCCTCGGTCTCCTTGACCGTCAGCGGGTCGGTCTCGATGCGCAGGCTCTTGGCGCCGCTGGTGCTGTTCAGGGTCTGGACGATCGGGTCCTTGAAGCCCTTGGACTCGATGAACGTGCGGGTGTCCTCGACCGAGATCTTCGCGGAGTTCGGCACGGTGAAGCGCACGCCGCCCTTGAACTCGACGCCCAGGTTGAAGCCGCGGAAGACCATGCTGCCGGCGGCGACGAGGACGAGCAGCAGCGAGGCGACGTAGAAGCCCTTGCGGCGCTGGATGAGCGGGAACGTGGTCTCACCGTGGTAGAGGCGGTAGACGATCCCGTGGTGCTTGGCGTCGCTCATGTCAGGCCTCCGTCGCGGGGCTGGTCGTGGCGGCCAGCGACTTGCGCTGCGGCGTCGTGATCGGGTCGTGCCCCTCGGGCCCGTAGAAGCCGGTGAGGCGGCTGCGGCTGAAGAACCGGAAGCGGCTCAGCCACGAGATGAGCGGGCGGGTGAAGAAGAACACGACCACCAGGTCGAGGACCGTCGACAGGCCCAGCGTGAACGCGAACCCCCGCACCGCGCCGATGCTGGCGAAGTAGAGGACCACGGCCGCGATGAAGGACACGGCGTCCGCGTTGATGATCGTGCGGCGCGCCCGGACCCAGGCCCGATCGACCGAGGACCGCGGTGTGCGGCCCTCCCTGATCTCGTCCTTGAGGCGTTCGAAGAACACCACGAACGAGTCGGCCGTGATGCCGACCGAGACGATGAAGCCGGCGATGCCGGCGAGGCTCAGGGCGAACCCGATCTGGTCACCGAGCACGCAGATGCTGGCGTAGACGAGCCCGGCGCTGACCCCGAGCGAGGCGATCGTGACGAAGCCGAGCACCCGGTAGTAGAGCAGCGAGTAGAGCACGACGGCGACCAGGCCGATGCCGCCGGCGAGCAGGCCGCTGTTGAGCTGGTCGTCGCCGAGCGTCGGCGACGTGAAGTTGGTCTGACCCGCGGTGAACGACAGCGGCAGGGCGCCGAACTTCAGGTTGTTCGCGAGCTCCTGGCCGGACTTCTGCGTGAACTGGCCGGTGATCTGCGCGTCCCCGTTGATGACCGACTGCGTGGTCGGGGCCGTGAGGACGATGCCGTCCAGCGTGATGCCGATCTGGTTGGCCGGCGCGGTCGCGCTGACGGTGTCCTTGGTCATCTGGGTCCAGCGGTCCTGGCCGCCGCCCTTGAACGACAGCACGACCTGGACCTGGCCGCTGAGCGGGTCGGTCTGCACGGTCGCGCCCTTGATGTCCTTGCCGTAGACCTCGGCCTTGGCCAGGTGGTACTTGGTGAAGCCGTCCTTGTCGCAGGCGACGATCTCCTTGGCGGGGATCGGGGTCGCACCGCCGGCGCGCGCGAGCGGGTCGCCGCAGTTGAGCGCGTCGTAGCTCGCGGCGGTGTACGCGACGCCGCTGATGAGCGCGGGCGCGGTCGGGGCAGAGGCGCTCGGGGTGGCCGTGGCCTTCGCCGTGGTCTTGGCCGTGGTGGTCGGCGACGGGCTCGGCGACGGCGAGCCCACCGTGCCCAGGGCGGCGCTGATCGGCCGCTTGTTCGACGTGGTCGAGGGCTTCGGGGTCGAGACCCCGACGGACGCGGACGGCTTCGGGGACGCCGAGCCGCTGGACGGCGACGGCGAGGCCGTCTGCAGCAGCTGCGCTGGGTACTGGGTGACCGGGAGGGCCGTGCAGCCGTTGGACGCCTGGATGCTCTGGCAGGAGATGACCTTGCGGAACTCCATCTGCGCGGCCTGGGTCACCTTGTCGATGCTGGAGCGGTTGCCGCCCGGCACCGACACCTCGATGGTGCTGCCCTGGACCGTGATCTCGGCCTCGGAGACGCCGCTGGAGTCGACGCGCTGGCGCAGGATCGCCACGGCGGACGTCAGCTGGTCCTGCGTGGGAGCCCTGCCGTTGGCGCTCTTGGGCGTGAGCGTGACCGACGCGCCACCCTTGAGGTCCAGACCCAGCTTCGGAGTGAGCCAGCCGTCCTTGCCACCGAACGCGACCGAGGCGTACAGGGCAGCGAACAGGGCCAGCAGGGCGATGAAGTAGCGACCGATGTGCAGCTGGCCACGGGAGGGGCCGGGACGTGCCACGAGGAGCGATCTCCTGTCTCAGGCGCGCGCCCGGGCTGGGCGCACGCAGCGCGCGTGCAGGCAGCGGTCGGACCCTCACGGCTCCCCCGCTGCGCTTCGGGCGAGTCTAGGGGGCGAACACGTGAAGAACGGGCAGCCGGGCCCGGA
>JAODNF010000432.1 GCA_025464915.1 Frankiales bacterium
TGGCCGTGGTGGGCGTGCCGCCACCGACGCGGGTCGGTGCGGACGCCGACTGGGCGCCGACGCAGGACACCTTGCCGTCGACGTCGTAGGAGGTCTGGCCGTCGACGCTGAACAGCACCCGCTCGCCGGCCTTGAGGGCACGCGGCTTCACGATCGGGCCGAAGACGCCCTGCGCTGCGAGGGCGGCGTTGCGCATGGCGTGCTCGGCGTGCAGGTAGTCGCCGCACGCGAACAGGGACGAGCTCAGTGAGCGCCAGTTGCCCGACTGGGTCTGCTTCGCCTTGGTCAGCGCGGTGATCGTGGCGTGACCGTTCATGCCGTCGACCAGGTAGGCGTCGGCGAGGTAGTCCTGCGCCTGCCGCAGGTACTCGGCGGTGTGGCCGCGCTGGATGATGTCCTGGTCGAGGACCGAGTAGGGCGCGAAGGCGCCGGCGTAGGTCGTCGGAGCCATCGAGAAGTCGGCGTACTTGGCGAAGCCGTCGCCGTAGTAGTCGAACTTCCCCTTGCTGTCCTTGGAGACCAGGACGTAGTCGTGCGGGTGGAGCAGGCCGAGGAAGTGCGAGCTCTCGTGCTCGATGGTGTAGCTGAAGCCACCGCCCGCGCTGATGGGCGGGACGCCGTTGCAGCCGGGGGCGACGGGAAGGCTGCGTGAGCAGACCGTCGACGTCGTGGTCTTCACGCGGTCGTTGACGTTGTTGAGGTTGCCCCAGCCCTCGCCGTTCGGCGTACCGACCGCGATGCCGCCGACGAGCGCGGGGAGCGCCCACGTGGTCGCGCCGGGCCACACGACGTCGATGTTGGTCAGCGTGAACTGACCGGCCGGCTGCGGGGCGATGGAGCTGCGGTGCGCCTCGACGTACGCCCGGACGACGGCGGGATTCGCCGCGACGTCCTGCCCGACGCCGGTGAGCTCGTCACCGCCGGCCTTGGCCTTCTCCAGCAGCTCCTGAAGTGGGTCGCTGGTCTTTCCCACGCACTGCGGGTTCGGGATCAGCGTGGGGGCCGGCCGGTCGTCCGCACTGGCGCCGACCTCCGGGTTCGGCGGGCTGTAGACCATGTCCGCCGAGCAGCCGAGGTGCTTGTCCTGGACGAAGCCCTTGCTGCCGCTGAGGCTGTTGAACGTGGCACCCGGGAGGGCAGCGCCGAGGTTCTTCTTGACGTAGGCCTCGTGGTAGATCTTCGACAGGTCGGTGTAGCTGATGCCCGACGCGGAGCACTGCGGGTTGGAGTCGCAGTCCTGCCAGTTGCTGTCGGCGAGCAGGTAGACGTCCGCCGGGACGGGGCGGTAGAGGTAGCTGCCGAGGAAGCGCGAGAACAGCCAGATGCGGGCGTCCCGTGCCGTGCGGGCACCGAGCTGACCGCTCCACTGCGGGTTGTTCTCGTAGTCCCAGATCGGCGGGTCGCCGAACGGGTACGTCGCGCTGCCGCCGTAGTTCTGCGTCAGGGCCGTGTCGGCGGACTCGTAGGCGTTCGGGCCGGCTCCCATGTCGTGCAGGAAGAAGCGGTAGCGGCCGCCCCAGGCGCGGGCCATGTCCGGGCCGGACCCCTCCTTCAGATCAGGGTCGACCATGTGCTCGGACACGTCGAAGAAGTGGTACGCGGTCGGCCGGAAGTACTGCGCCGTGAAGTCGCCGTCGGCGTTGCTGCCGTAGGTGTCGAGGGCGAAGAACGTCACCGAGGTGGCGCCGCCCTGCGGGGCGACGTCGAGGTTCTTCGTGCCCTTGCCCGTGTAGAACGGGTCGAAGTAGGCGTTCGGGTCCGGGTTGATGAACGCGCCGCTGTGACGGCTGCTGTCGGACACGTCCTTGAAGGCTCCGCCGTACTTGTTGTCCAAGCGGTGGGCGAAGATCCAGTCCTCCACCTTGAACGCGTCGATCTTGTCGCCGATCTCCGGGTTCGCCACAGCGTGGTCGGCGCCGCGGTTCGCGAGGCCGTCGCTGCTGTTGTAGTTGGCGAGGTACTGGCCCTGCGTCTGGCGCCGGTTGCCCACGGCGCCCGTGAGCGAGAAGGGCTGGTCGTACCTGGTGTCCTTCTTCATCTCGGCGAACAGGTCGCGGGTCCAGACCTTGTTGGCCTCGAGGTAGCGGTAGTGGATGCGGAACTTGACCGGCTCGAAGTAGGGCTTGTTGCCGGTGCCGTTGGTGCCGCAGTAGTAGGAGGTGCCCCAGTTGGCGAGGGTGCCGGCGCTGCCCGACACGGCCTGGTCGGCCGGCGGGTCGGCGGCGTTGGAGCAGCCGTCGTCGGACTGCTTCACCAGCACGGCGCTTCGGTACTCGGTCGGCATGACCGCCTTGAACGCGGCGAGCTCGTCGGCCTTCCAGGTGCGGTTGACCATGACGATGTTGTAGGTCAGGTCCTGCGTCAGGTAGTGGTCGGCGAGCTCGGTGACGTCGAGCGTCGGCATCTGGAGGGCCGGCGCCTTCACGAGCGCGACCGACGCCTTCACGGGGATGCTCACGCCGAACACGGCACGGACCTGGATCTTCCAGGTGCCCGCAGCCGGGTCGGGGACGGTGAACTCGGCCACCGGAGCGACGTCGGCGTTGCCGACGCGCTTGTCCACGCTGCCGCCGACCGCGCTCTTGCCGACGACCGCGCCGGTCGGGGAGACGCCCCAGATCTGCACGTACTGCGTCGTCGCCGGCCAGGTCACCCGTGCGTAGAGCGTCTGCGACGAGCCCTTCGGCACGACGACGTCGAGCTCCTTGCAGGTCGGCAGCGCGCACGCGTTCGACGGTGTCGTCAGCGCGGGCGCGCTGTTGCTGTCCGGGTTGCGGGTCAGCGTCCCGTCGAACCGCAGGACGTTCGGCTTGCTGCCGACCGACGCCGCGGTGAGGTTCCGGGTGCCGACGAGCGCCGACGGCGACGTCTTGCCGATGCTCCTGATCTGCTGGTTGTAGACCGCCTGGGCGGCCTTCACCCCCGGCAGGATGGGCGGGCAGGCGAAGGCGGCGCTGGTGCTCAGCGCGACCAGGGCGGCCGTGCCGGAGACGAGCAGCGCAGAGCGGCGCAGGAACGAGGACATCGCTGAGGGGCTCCAGGCGAAGGCGGAGAGGCTGGGGTCCCGAGAGGTTTCGCGATCCGCCGGCGTTGTCCTCCTGGAAGCGCCGGGTGACCTGCGACGCAGGTGGACGTCGCGGAGCGACCTCACGTTGACAGCCGCTGGTGTGACCTGTTCCCCGGTGCTCCGGCTGTCCGCCGCAGGCACTCCCGATGACCCGGTATGCTTTCGGCCTGCTGCTCCTGAGCAGCGCGCACCCGTAGCTCAACGGATAGAGCACTTGACTACGGATCAAGAGGTTAGGGGTTCGAATCCCTTCGGGTGCACTCATAGGGCTGTCGGGTGCACTCCCCTGCGGCGCCGTGCCCGGCCACCGGCGCTGGCTCGTGCACGCGTAGGGTGCGGCCATGATCGGCCGGGTCGCCGCGGGGGTGCTGACGGTCGCGTGCCTGGCGCTGCCGGCGGCGGCGACGGGCACCCCGCTCCGCTTCGCCCAGCCCCGACGGCTCCCGGGCGCCGCGGGCTCCTCCGAGCCGCAGCTGGCCGTCGGGCCGGACGGCACCCGGTACGCCATCACCGGCTCGAACACGACCGACAGCTCGGCACCCGGCGCGCTCGCCGTCTTCCGCAACACTGGTGGCGGCTGGACGAGCACCGCGGTCCCCGGCGGCAGTCGGGTCGTCGGCCCGGACGTCGCGGTCACGGTCGCGAGCAGCGGTCGCCTCGTCGCGCTCGAGGAGGACAGCGCGGCGCTGAGCCTGGTCGTGAGCTACAGCGATGACCGCGGGGCGACGTGGCGGGCCAGCAGCGGGCTGCAGGAGCTCGCGGACCAGGACCGGCCGTGGCTGTCCGCCGGCCCGGACGACACGGTGAACCTGCTGTATCACAACGGCTTCAGCTCCAACGCGACGCACAACATGTATGTCGAGAGCTCGACCGACGGTGGCGCCACGTTCGGTGCTCCGGTACCGCTGACGCTGCCTGGGTCTGCGCCGTTCCTGGACCTGCTGTGCGCCGACTCGGGCGGGCCGTCGGCCCTGCTGCAGAACCCGACGACCGGTCGCCTCTACGCCGTCTGGGGCTCGCGGCACGGCCCGGTCGGCGGGTGCGGGGTGCTGCCGCTGACGCCGTTCACCCTGGTGCCCGACAACCGGGTCTGGGTGGCCACGTCACCGACCGGCGCGGCGGGGACCTGGACGTCGCACCTGGCGGTGGACTACTCGGCGGACGGCAACGTGGTCGGGATGCAGCTGTCGCCGGCGGCGCTCGACACGGCCGGGAACCTGTGGCTGGCGTGGACGACGCCACCTCACGGCTTCCCGGACGACAGCGGCGCCGGCATCGCGGTGCGCAGGGCCGACCCGACGCTGAAGCACTGGACCGCCCCACGGCAGGTGATCGCGAACCGGCAGCCGGGGATCGTGGTGCCGCAGCTGGTGGCGGGCGACCCGGGACGGATCGGGTTGCTCTACCTCCGAGGTGCTACCAAGGGGAGTACGACGTCCTGGTACCCAACCGTGTCGACGGTCATCGGGTCTGCGGTGACGACGACGCGGCTGTCGGGGACGCCGTCGTACGTGGGCT
>JAODNF010000456.1 GCA_025464915.1 Frankiales bacterium
CCGCGCCGCTCCCTGACGCACGAGCGGCGCGTCGGTCGCGACCCGGTGCGACTCGAGCGTCGCGACGTAGATCAGCGCCTCGACGATGTTGGTCTTGCCCTGCCCGTTGCTCCCGACGAGCGCCGTCGGTCCCGGCGCCAGCTCGAGGTCGAGCTGCGGCCAGGACCGGAAGTCGGTCAGCGACAGGGCAGAGACGTGCATCAGGCCGGCACGTCAGACCGCCGGCGGCTGCACGTCGGCGCCGGGTGCGTCGGCGCCCTTCTGCGTGGAGTCCTTGGTCACGGCATGACCGCCGAACTGGTTGCGCAGCGCCGCGATCATCTTCATCGACGGGCTGTCGTCCTGCCGCGACGAGAAGCGCGCGAACAGCGACGCCGTGATCGCCGGCAGCGGCACGGCGTGGTCGATGGCCGCCTGCACCGTCCAGCGGCCCTCGCCGCTGTCCTCCGCGTAGCCGCGGAGATCCCCGAGGTGCGGGTCGACGTCCAGCGCGCGCACCATCAGGTCCAGCAGCCAGGACCGGATGACGGTCCCCTCCTGCCAGCTCTTGATGACGGCCGGGACGTCGGTGATGAGCTCGGTCGCCTCCATCAGCTCCCAGCCCTCGGCGTAGGCCTGCATGAGGCCGTACTCGATGCCGTTGTGCACCATCTTCGCGAAGTGGCCCGCGCCCACGGCGCCGGCGTGCACGAAGCCGCTGTCGCCCTCCGGCTTCAGCACGTCGAAGAACGGCTGCACCGTGGCGACGTCGTCGTCCTTGCCGCCGCACATCAGGGCGTAGCCGAGCTCACGACCCCACACCCCGCCGCTCACGCCGCAGTCGACGAAGCCGATTCCCTTGCGGGACAGGGCTTCTGCGTGGATCTGGTCGTCCGTGTAGCGCGAGTTCCCGCCGTCCACGACGACGTCGCCCTCGGACAGCAGCTCGCCCAGCGCCTCGACCGTCGAGGACGTGGCCGCCCCGGCGGGCACCATCACCCACACCACCCGCGGGGCGGGCAGCGCGGCGACGAGCGCCTCGAGGGAGTCGACGTCGCGGTGGTCCGGCGCCCGGTCGTACCCGACGACCGTGTGCCCGCCCGCGCGCAGCCGCTCCGCCATGTTGCCGCCCATGCGGCCCAGCCCGATCAGTCCCAGTGTCGCCACGTCGCTCCTTCGCTAGCCCCCGGTCTCACGGTATGTACTGCTCCTCGATCTCGCTCACCTTGCCCCCCGGGCCGTCGGTGATGTGCCAGGGGGTACGAGGCCCTCGGCTGTCTTCAGGGAGCCGAGCAGGCCGGAGATCGCGGAGGTGGCCGCCGCAGCAGCAGCGACCGTGGCAACGGCGAAACGTGCGGCTGCCGTCCGTCGTACCCCCCATGTCACTCCGGTCAGCCGGAGAGGCGGACCGGCATGAGCAGGTAGCGGTAGTCCGCGACCGCGTTGTCGGGGTTGCGCTTGCCGGTGAGGACCGCGGGCCGGGTGGGCCCGGTGAACGCCAGGGTGGTGGTGTCGCTGTCGACCGCGCCGAGCCCGTCGAGCAGGTACTGCGGGTTGAACGCGATCGACATCTCGGCCGCGTCGCTGGTCTCCCAGCCGCACTCGAGCCGCTCGGAGGCCTGCGCGTCGTCCTGCCCGCCGGCCTCGAGCACGACGCCCTCGGCCGAGAACGACAACCGGACCGGGGCGTTGCGGGCCGCGACGAGCGCAACGCGCTTGACGGCCTCGACGAACGGCGCGGTCTCGACCTCGGCGTGCGAGCTGCTCTCGCTGGGCAGCAGCGACCGGTACTTCGGGAACTCGCCCTCGAGCAGCCGGCTGGTGGTGCGGCGGCCGCCGCCCTCGAAGCCGATCATGCCCTCGCCGGCCGAGCCGGTGGACAGCGCCAGCGTGACCTCGGGGCCGCTGGTGAGCGCCTTAGCCGTGTCCGCGAGCGTGCGCGCGGGGACGAGGGCGGTGGCCGACAGGTCGGCCTGCTCCGGCTTCCACTGCAGCGTGCGCACCGCGAGGCGGTAGCGGTCGGTCGCCGCGAGGGTGAGCTGGTCGCCCTCGATCTCGATCCGGACGCCGGTGAGGACCGGGAGGGTGTCGTCCCGGCCGGCCGCGAGCGCGACCTGGGCCACCGCGGCACCGAAGACGTCGCTCTCCAGCGAGCCGGCCGTGGTGGGCATCGCCGGCAGCGCCGGGTAGTCCTCGACGGGGAGCGTCGGCAGCGTGAACCGCGCGGCACCGCACGTCAGCACGACCCGGGTGCCCTCCAGGCGCAGGTCGACCGGCTGAGCCGGCAGCGCGCGCACGATGTCCGACAGCAGCCGGCCAGGGACGAGGACGCGGCCTGGCTCGGCCGTCGTGACGGCGACCTCGATCTGCGAGCTCACCTCGTAGTCGAAGCCGCTCACCGACAACCCGTTCTCGCCCGCCTCGAGCAGCAGTCCCAGCAGGACCTGCATCGGTGGGCGCGCCGGCAGCGAGCGGGCCGTCCAGACGACCGCGTCGGCGAGAGCGTCGCGCTCGACCCTCAGCTCCATCAGTTGTTGCACCTTTCGAGAAGCAGCCGGCTGGTCCGGGAGCAAGAGTGTGCCGCATCGATCCGTCGCTGGGATCCACAGGTCGGTCGGTGCAGAACCCCGTGGGGGGTTTCGGGTGAGAGAAGGGAAGCCGTCGTCGTAGGGGCGTGCGCCGCTGTGGACAGCTCGAGAAGTCCCAGGTCAGCGGGCGTGGCGGCGTGTGAGGGCGCTGTGGACGTCCACCCAGGGGTGTCGTGGACGTCAGTGGACAGCCCTGCGGCGTTCACCGGCTGTCCACCGAGCGGGGCGTCCGTCCACACAGTTGTCCCCAGACTGTGCAGAGCGGGTGTGAGCGCCGTCACCTACTGCCGCGACCGCGTCTTGATGCGGTTCGTGAGCTCCGCGACCTGGTTGTAGGTGGCCCGCCGCTCGGCCATCTGACCGCGGATCTTGCGGTCGGCGTGGATGACGGTCGTGTGGTCCCGGCCGCCGAACATCTGCCCGATCTTGGGCAGCGAGAGGTCGGTGAGCTCGCGGCACAGGTACATCGCGATCTGGCGGGCCGTCACCAGCACCCGCGAGCGCGAGGAGCCGCAGAGGTCCTCCATGGTCAGGCCGAAGTACTCCGCGGTGGCCGCCATGATCGTGGCGCCGGTGATCTCCGGGCCGCCGTCGGCCGGGATGAGGTCCTTCAGCACGATCTCGGCCAGGCTCAGGTCGACCGGCTGCCGGTTGAGGCTTGCGAACGCGGTGACCCGGATCAGCGCCCCTTCGAGCTCGCGGATGTTCGTCGAGATCTTGCTCGCGATGAACTCCAGGACGTCCGGCGGGGCCGCGAGCCGGTCGCTGGCGGCCTTCTTGCGCAGGATGGCGATGCGGGTCTCGATGTCGGGCGGCTGGACGTCGGTGATGAGGCCCCACTGGAAGCGGGTGCGCAGCCGGTCCTCCAGCGTGGACAGCTGCTGCGGCGGCCGGTCGGACGTGATGACGATCTGCTTGTTGGCGTTGTGGAGCGTGTTGAACGTGTGGAAGAACTCCTCCTGCGTCCGCTCCTTGTTCTCCAGGAACTGGATGTCGTCGACGAGCAGCACGTCCACGTCGCGGTAGCGGCGCTGGAAGGCGTGCTGCTTGTCGTCACGAAGGCTGTTGATGAAGTCGTTCGTGAACTCCTCCGAGCTCACGTAGCGGACCCGCGCCCCGGTGAACAGGTGCTGGGCGTAGTGGCCGATCGCGTGCAGCAGGTGGGTCTTGCCCAGCCCGCTCTCGCCGTAGACGAACAGCGGGTTGTAGGCCTTCGCCGGCGCCTCGGCGACGGCGACCGC
>JAODNF010000462.1 GCA_025464915.1 Frankiales bacterium
GAGGTCGGTGTCGACACCGGCGGCTGCAACATCCAGTTCGCGGTCAACCCCGCGGACGGGCGGATCATCGTGATCGAGATGAACCCGCGCGTCTCCCGCTCCTCGGCGCTGGCCTCGAAGGCCACCGGCTTCCCGATCGCCAAGATCGCCGCCAAGCTGGCGATCGGCTACACGCTCGACGAGATCCCCAACGACATCACGCGCGAGACCCCCGCCTCTTTCGAGCCGTCGCTCGACTACGTGGTGGTGAAGATCCCGCGCTTCGCCTTCGAGAAGTTCCCCGGCACCGATCCCGAGCTCACGACGACCATGAAGTCGGTCGGCGAGGCGATGAGCATCGGCCGGTCGTTCGTCGAGGCGCTGCAGAAGGCGATGCGGTCCCTCGAGCAGACGCCCGGCGGCTTCTGGACCGCGCCGGACGCCGACGCCACCGCCGCGGAGCTGCTCACGGCGATGGCGACGCCCACCGACGGCCGGCTGCACCAGGTCGAGCTCGCCCTGCGCAAGGGCGCCTCCGTCGAGCAGGTCTTCGAGTCCACCAAGATCGACCCGTGGTTCCTCGACCAGCTGCTGCAGCTCGTCGAGCTGCGAGCAGAGATCGAGGCCGCACCGCACGGACCGCTCTCAGAACCCCTGCTGCGCAAGGCGAAGCGGATGGGTTGCAGCGACCAGCAGCTCGCCGCGATCCGCGGCGTCAGCGAGCAGCAGATCCGTGCGCTCCGGCACGAGCTGGGGGTCCGCCCGGTCTACAAGACGGTCGATACCTGCGCCGCCGAGTTCGCCGCCGAAACGCCTTACCACTACTCCTCCTATGACGAGGAGACCGAGGTGGCGCCGTCGGGCAAGGACAAGGTCCTCATCCTCGGCAGCGGTCCGAACCGCATCGGCCAGGGCATCGAGTTCGACTACGCCTGCGTCCACGCCTCCTTCGCCCTGCGTGACGCCGGCTTCGAGACCGTGATGGTCAACTGCAACCCCGAGACCGTGTCGACCGACTACGACACCTCCGACCGGCTCTACTTCGAGCCCCTGACCGTCGAGGACGTCCTCGAGGTCGTCCACGCGGAGCGGGCGTCGGCCGAGGCCGGAGGCGGCACGCTCGTCGGCGTCATCGTCCAGCTCGGCGGCCAGACCCCGCTCAAGCTGGCGCAGGAGCTCAAGGACTGCGGCGTGCCGATCGTCGGCACCAGCCCCGAGGCCATCCACCTGGCCGAGGACCGCGACGCCTTCGGGCGGGTCATGGCCGAGGGCGGCCTGCCCTCGCCGAAGAGCGGCATGGCCACGTCGTACGACGACGCCGCCCGCATCGCGACCGACGTCGGCTACCCCGTGCTGGTGAGACCGTCGTACGTCCTCGGCGGCCGCGGCATGGAGATCGTCTACAGCGACGAGATGCTGCGCGACTACATGGACCGCAGCACCATCGTCGGCCCGGACACCCCGGTGCTCGTCGACCGCTTCCTCGAGGACGCCATCGAGATCGACGTCGACGCCCTCTACGACGGCAGCGAGCTCTACCTCGGCGGCGTGATGGAGCACATCGAGGAGGCCGGCATCCACTCGGGCGACTCCGCCTGCGCGCTGCCGCCGATCACCCTCGGCAGGAGCGACCTGGACCGGATCCGCACCAGCACCGAGGTCATCGCCAAGGGCGTCGGCGTCCGCGGCCTGCTCAACGTCCAGTACGCCCTGAAGGACGACGTCCTGTACGTCCTCGAGGCCAACCCTCGCGCCTCGCGCACGGTGCCGTTCACGAGCAAGGCGACCGCCGTTCCGCTGGCGAAGGCCTGCGCCCGCGTCATGCTCGGCACCACCATCGCCGAGCTGCGCGCCGAGGGCCTGCTCCCGGCGACCGGCGACGGCGGCACGCTGCCGCTCGAGGCACCGATCTCGGTGAAGGAGGCGGTGCTGCCCTTCGGCCGGTTCCGCGGCGTCGACACGATCCTCGGCCCGGAGATGAAGAGCACCGGCGAGGTGATGGGCATCGACGCCGTCTTCGGTGCGGCCTTCGCCAAGTCCCAGACCGCGGCCTACGGCGGCGACCTCCCGACCAAGGGGCGGGTCTTCGTCTCCGTCGCCAACCGCGACAAGCGCGCGATGATCTTCCCGGTGAAGCGGCTGTCCGACCTCGGTTTCGAGATCCTCGCCACAGAAGGCACGGCCGAGGTGCTGCGCCGCAACGGGGTCGTGGCGACGGTCGTCGGCAAGCACTCGCACGGCCTCGGGGACGACGTCGTGCCGATGGTGCTCGCCGGGGAGATCGACCTGATCTTCAACACCCCGTTCGGGGTGGGGGCGCGTCTCGACGGCTACGAGATCCGCACCGCTGCCGTCACCCGCGGCGTCCCGTGCATCACCACCATCCAGGCCGCAGCAGCGTGCGTGCAGGGCATCGAGTCGCTCGTGCGCGGCGACGTCGGGGTCACGTCCCTGCAGGAGCACCACGCCGTGATCACCGCAGCGCGCGGTCAGAGGGAAGGATCCTGATGCCGGTCCAGGTGCAGGGCGAGGTCCTGTCGATCCGGAAGGTCGGTGCCTACAACGCCATGACCGTCGTGGCGCCAGGCATGGCCGAGCTCACGAGGCCCGGGCACTTCGTCGCGGTCCAGGTCGGCGGACGTGAGTCGAGCATGCTGCTGCGCCGTGCCTTCGCGATCTACGACGTGAAGGAGCGGGGCGTCTACGGCGGCACCGTCGAGTTCGTGTTCGCCGTCCACGGCAAGGGCACCGCCTGGCTCGCCGAGCGCCGCCCGCAGGACAAGCTCGACCTGGTCGGCCCTCTCGGCAAGCCCTTCCGGCTCCCGGCCGAGCGGGTCAACGCGGTGCTCGTCGGCGGCGGCTACGGCAGCGCGCCGCTGCTTCCCCTGGCGAACCTGCTCCGCGACCGCGGCTGCCGCGTCGACTTCGTGCTCGGCGCCGGTGACCAGCACCGGCTGTTCGGCCAGCT
>JAODNF010000499.1 GCA_025464915.1 Frankiales bacterium
AGCGCCCTCACCGGGCTGAACGTGAAGAAGCCCAACGCGGCGCCCTTCACGGTGAACGTGAGCTGCGTCAGCGTCAAGCCGGGCCGCTATGGCGGCGACGTCGCGGCGGTCCTGCGCGGCACGAAGGTCGGTCAGGCGCACGTCCAGGTCACCTGCGTGAAGGAGCAGGCCGCCGTGCCGCCGCGTCCCGTCCCGCCGGGTCTCAACCCGCCCGCGCCGCCGGCCCCCGTGCAGCCGGCCCCCGCCGTCCCGCCGGTCGCCCCGCCGGCGCCGGCGGTGCAGCCGCAGGTGCAGATCCAGACCCAGGTCCAGGTCAACCCGATGTCGGCCGGCGCCATGCAGGAGCAGCAGGAGCTGCAGCTGGCGCTGGCCCTCAACGGCACGTTGAAGGACGACGACCCGGTCTTCCAGGCCGGTACGCAGATGGCGATGGTCGACCGGCGCAAGCGCGAGCAGGTTCAGGCGCTCTACGTCCTCGCGACCGCGATGACAGCGTGCGCCGGGCTGGGCCTGGCCCGGCTCCGGGCCCGGCCGGACATCACCGTCCGCCGGGCGAGCTGACGCGTCACGTTCTCCTTTCCGTCGAGCAAGTGTTGCGTGACCTTCTTTCCTCGCTTCCCAGACGCCCACGCCGATCCCGTGCAACCTCTACCTTTTCGACGTGACTGACTCAGGACGGGTCTACGGAGGGCGTTCAGAGAACGAGCGCCGCTCCGACCGCAGGACGCGTCTGCTCGCCGCCGGCCTCGACCTGTTCGGGACCGAGGGCTGGCAGGCCGCCACGATCGAGAGGATCTGCTCCGTCGCCGGGGTGGCCACCCGGTCGTTCTACGAGGAGTTCGCGAGCCGCGAGGCGCTGCTGAGAGCCGTCTACGAGGGCATCATGAGCGGCGTCCTGTCGACCGTCCTTCCGCAGGTCCAGGCTGCCGAGGCGGGCGGCCCCGAGCGGATCCGGGTCGGGCTGGCGGGCTACGTCGGCTACCTGACGGAGGACCCCCGCCGCGCCCAGGTGGCGCACAAGGAGCTCCGCGTCGCGGGCGTCCTCGAGGACGACCGCGCGGCGATGGTGCGCCGGTTCGCCGCCGTCATCGCGGCCGAGGCCAAGCTCGAGGACGGCGCCGCCGGCCGCGCGCTCGGGCTCGCCCTCACCGGAGCGGTCAGCGAGGTGCTCGTCGACTGGGTCGCCCAGCCCGAGCCCCGGCCGGCCACCGAGCCGCTGGTCGACGCCCTCGTGCGGCTCTACGTCGCGGCGATCACACCCCTGGACGCATAGCTCGCCGCCGGGGTGGGGTAAGACTCGAGGCATGTCCTCCGCTCTGCGCCCCTGGCCAGGAACGCCCTACCCGCTCGGCGCGACCTACGACGGGACGGGCACGAACTTCGCGCTGTTCAGCGAGGTCGCGGACGCCGTCGAGCTGTGCCTGTTCGACCCCGACGGCACGGAGACCCGGGTCGCCCTCCGGGAGCGGGACGCGCTCGTCTGGCACGGCTACCTGCCGGGCGTCGGTCCCGGCCAGCGCTACGGCTACCGGGTGCACGGGCCGTACGACCCCGAGAACGGGCACCGGTGCAACCCGTCGAAGCTGCTGCTGGACCCCTACGCCAAGCACGTGGAGGGGGAGGTCGACTGGGACCAGTCCTGCTTCTCGTACAACTGGTCGGACGAGTCCTTCAACGACGAGGACTCCGCCTCCCACATGCCCAAGAGCGTCGTCATCAGCCCCTTCTTCGACTGGGACAGCGACCGGCACCCCCGCACGCCCTACAGCGAGACCGTCGTCTACGAGGCGCACGTCAAGGGCCTGACGCAAACCCATCCCGACATCCCCGAGGACATCCGGGGCACCTACGCGGCGATCGCGCACCCCGTGATGATCGACCACTACAAGCGGCTCGGCGTGACCGCGGTCGAGCTGATGCCGGTGCACCAGTTCGTGCACGACAGCCACCTCGCCGAGCAGGGCAGGCGCAACTACTGGGGCTACAACACCATCGCGTTCCTCGCACCGCACAACGACTACGCCTCGACGCCGCAGCCCGTCCAGGAGTTCAAGGCGATGGTGAAGGCGCTGCACGCGGAGGGCCTCGAGGTCATCCTCGACGTCGTCTACAACCACACGGCCGAGGGCAACCACCTCGGGCCGACCCTGAGCTTCCGGGGCATCGACAACGCCGCGTACTACCGGCTGGTCGACGGCGACGGTCCTGATGGCAAGGCCCACTACTACGACACCACCGGCACTGGGAACACGCTGCTCATGAAGCACCCGCACGTGCTTCAGCTGATCATGGACAGCCTGCGCTACTGGGTCACCGAGATGCACGTCGACGGGTTCCGCTTCGACCTGGCCAGCAGCCTCGCCCGGCAGTTCCACGAGGTGGATCGGCTGTCGGCCTTCTTCGACCTGGTCCAGCAGGACCCGGTCATCAGCCAGGTGAAGCTGATCGCCGAGCCGTGGGACGTCGGCGAGGGCGGCTACAACGTCGGCGGCTTCCCGCCGCTCTGGACCGAGTGGAACGGCAAGTACCGCGACACCGTCCGCGACTTCTGGCGCGGCGAGGACTCCACCCTCGCCGAGCTGGCGGAGCGGCTCACGGGCTCGGCCGACCTCTACCAGCAGGACGGCCGGCGGCCCTTCGCCTCCATCAACTTCGTGACCGCTCACGACGGCTTCACGCTGCAGGACCTGGTCAGCTACAACGACAAGCACAACGAGGACAACGGCGAGGACAACAACGACGGCGAGTCCCACAACCGGTCGTGGAACTGCGGCGTCGAGGGCGACACCGACGACCTGGAGGTCGTCGCGCTGCGCGAGCAGCAGAAGCGCAACCTGCTCACGACCCTGGTCCTGAGCCAGGGAGTCCCGATGCTGCTGCACGGCGACGAGCTCGGCCGCACCCAGCAGGGGAACAACAACGTCTACGCGCAGGACAACGAGCTGGCCTGGGTCGACTGGGAGCGGGCACGCGACTTCGACGTCCTCACCGGCTTCGTCGGCCGGCTCGTGCAGCTGCGCCGCGAGCACCCGGTCTTCCGCCGCCGCCGGTTCTTCGACGGCAGGCACGACATCGGCTGGTACACCCCGCAGGGCGAGCTGATGTCCGAGGAGGACTGGGACACCGGGTACGCCCGGTCGCTCGCGGTCTTCCTCAACGGCGAGGCGATCCGCGAGCCGGACGAGCGCGGCGAGCCGGTGAGCGACGCCCAGTTCTGGCTGCTCCTCAACGGGTCCGGGGACGAGATCGCGTTCGCCCTGCCCGACGTCGGGGCCGAGAGCTGGGAGATCGTGCTCGACACGACCAGCCCGCTGCTGGACGCCCTCGAGGCCCGGGCCGTGAAGCACGACGTCGACGTGCCCGCCCACTCGGTCCTGCTGCTGCGCAAGGCCTTCTGAGTGATCTCGTCGACCTACCGGCTGCAGCTGACGCCCCAGTTCGGCTTCGACGCTGCGGCGGCCGTCGTGCCCTACCTCGCCCGGCTGGGCATCACGCACGTCTACTGCTCGCCGTGGCTCGCCTCGGCCAGCGGCTCCCAGCACGGGTACGACGTGGTGGACCACTCCTCGGTGGATCCCGAGCTCGGCGGTGCCGAGGGGCTGGCCCGGCTGCACGCCGCCTGCCGGGAGCACGGCCTCGGGATCGTGCTCGACATCGTGCCGAACCACATGACCATCGCGGCTCCCGAGGACCGCAACGCCGCGTGGTGGTCGGTCCTCCGGGACGGGCCGGCGTCGCCGTACAAGGACTGGTTCGACATCGACTGGTCGCAGCGGGTGCTCGTCCCGGTGCTCGGCGGTCCGCTCGCCGACGTGCTCGACGACCTGGTCGTCGAGGGCGAGGTCGTGCGCTACTTCGAGCACGTGTTCCCGCTCGCGCCCGGCACCCTCGTGGAGGGCGACCTGCTGGCGACGCTCGACGCGCAGCACTACCGGCTGGCCGACTGGCGCACAGCGACCGAGGAGAGCACGCACCGCCGGTTCTTCGACGTCACGACGCTCGCCGGCCTCCGCGTCGAGGACCCGGCGGTCTTCGAGGCGACCCACGCCCTCGTGCTGCAGCAGGTGCGTGACGGGGTCGTCCAGGGGCTGCGGGTCGACCACCCCGACGGGCTCGCCGACCCGGCCGGCTACTTCGCCCGGTTGCGCGAGGAGTCTGGCGTCTGGACCGTCGCCGAGAAGATCCTCGAGCCGGGCGAGTCCCTGCCCCGCTGGGCCGTCGACGGCACGACCGGCTACGACGCCCTGAACCTCGTCACGGGGCTGTTCGTTGACCCCGCCGGCGAGCAGCCGTTGACCTCGCTCTGGCAGTCGCTGACCGGCGACGACTCCTCCTGGGAGGAGGTCGTCGACGCGTCCAAGCGGCAGGTCCTGCACAAGGTGCTGGCCGCCGAGGTGGACCGCCTCGTCGACCTCGCCAAGCCGCTCTGCGACGCCGCGCACCTCGACATCACCCGCCGAGGGCTGCGCGAGGCGCTGGTCGAGGTGCTCGTCGCCTTCGACGTCTACCGGGCCTACCTGCCCGGCGGCGAGTCGACGGTGCAGTGGGCCTGCGAGGCCGCGTCGGCCCGGCTCCCGGCCCGCTCGCGTGAGATCGCCGCGCTGGGAGGCCTCCTGCTGCAGGACGGCGAGCTCAGCACCCGCTTCCAGCAGACCTGCGGGCCGGTGATGGCGAAGGGTGTCGAGGACACGGCGCTGTACCGCTACCTGCCGCTCCTCGCGCTCAACGAGGTCGGCGGCGCTCCCGCGGACTGGGGCACGTCGATCGAGGACTTCCACGAGCACTGCCGTCGCAGCCTGCGGGACTGGCCGCTGACGATGACCACGCTGTCGACGCACGACACGAAGCGCTCGGAGGACGTGCGGGCCCGGCTGGTGCTGCTCTCGCAGCACCCCGGCGCCTGGGGCGAGGCGGTCACGCAGTGGACCGCGTGGCTCCCCCGACGCCTCGACGCGCCGACCGAGCAGCTGGTCTGGCAGAGCCTCGTCGGAGCGTGGCCCATCGACGCGGACCGCCTCGTCGCGTACGTCGCGAAGGCCACGCACGAGGCCAAGGCCCGCACGTCGTGGCTCGATCCCGACACGACCTACGACGCGGCCGCCGAGGCCTACGTCCGGGCGCTCCTCGCCGACGAGCACCTGATGACCGACGTCGGGGCGTTCGTCGCCCGGCTGGACGGGGCCTGGCGCTCGACCGTCCTGGCGCAGATGCTCGTGCAGCTCACGATGCCCGGCGTCGCC
>JAODNF010000007.1 GCA_025464915.1 Frankiales bacterium
GTGCCAGACGAGCAGGTTGGGGTTGCGCCAGCTGCGGTCGACGTTGCCGACGAGCGCGTCGAACCACAGGACGCGGCTCGCGAGGTCGGCGTCGACCGGGTGCGCCACGGGGTCGAAGCCGAGCGAGCCCGGCAGGAAGTCCATCCCGAGGTTCAGGCCGCCGCTCGCCTTGAGCAGGTCCTGCACCTCCTCGTCCGGCTCGCTGCGCCCGAGGTCCGGGTCGACGTCGACCAGCACGAGCTCCGGCACCCGCAGCCCGACCGCCCGGGCCAGCCCGGCGCAGATGATCTCGGCCACCAGCGTCTTGCGGCCCTGTCCGGCGCCGACGTACTTCACGACGTAGGTCCCGAGGTCGTCGGCCTCCATCAGACCCGGGAGCGACCCGCCCTCGCGGAACGGCGTGACGTAGCGCGTCGCGGTCACGGTCCTGAGCACGTGCGGACGCTACCGTCCGCTCGTGGGCAGCGTTCTGGACCTTTCCGACGACCTCTGGCACGGCCGCGTCTCGATCGAGGACAGCCACCCCTTCTCGATGCTGCGTGAGGTCGAGGAGCTCGCAGCCGGCGTCGCGTTCGTCGCGTCGTTCGCCAACGTCAGCGCGCTGACGGCTGAGGACTGCCTGGTGCTCGTCGACACCGGCAGCAAGCCGCTGGCGGAACACGTCCACCGGACGGTCCGATCCTGGACCTCGAAGCCGCTGCACACAGCGGTGTTCTCGCACGGCCACATCGACCACGTCTTCGGCATGGCGCCGTTCGAGGCCGAGGGCGGCTCGCCACGGGTTGTCGCGCACCGGGCCATGCCGGCTCGCTTCGACCGCTACGTCCTGACCGCCGGTTACAACGAGGCCGTCAACCAGCGGCAGTTCGGGATGCCCGACCTGCGCTGGCCACGCGAGTACCGCTACCCCGACGAGACGTACGACGACCGGCTTGCGCTCTCGGTCGGTGGACTGCACCTGGAGCTCACGCACTGCCGGGGCGAGACCGACGACCACACCTACACGTGGATCCCCGCGCGCAAGGTGCTGTGCTGCGGCGACCTGTTCATCTGGGCCTCCCCGAACGCCGGCAACCCGCAGAAGGTGCAGCGCTACCCGCGCGAGTGGGCCCGCGGCCTGCGCGACATGGCCGAGCTCGGTGCCGAGCTGATGCTCCCCGGCCACGGTGTCCCGATCGCGGGCGCCGACCGCATCCGGCAGGCGCTGACCGAGAGCGCCGAGCTCCTCGAGCACCTGCACGACGCCACTGTCGCGATGATGAACGAGGGTGCCCGCCTCGACGACATCGTGCACACCGTGAAGGCGCCGCAGCACCTGCTGGACCGGCCCTACCTCAAGCCTGTCTACGACGAGCCGGAGTTCGTCGTCCGCAACGTCTGGCGCCTCTACGGCGGCTGGTGGGACGGTGACCCCGCGGCTTTGAAGCCCGCGCCGGCGGCCGTGCTCGCGGCCGAGATCGCCTCACTGGCAGGCGGTCCAGCCCGTCTCGCCGACCGGGCGCTCGCTCTGATCGACACCGACCTGCGGCTGGCCGGGCACCTCGCCGAGCTGGCTGCTCAAGCCGATCCCGACGACATGGGCGTCGCCGACATCAAGCGCCAGGTCTATCTAGCTCGAGCCGGCGCGGAGTCGTCGACGATGGCTAAGGGCGTGTTCGGCTGGGCGGCCCGGTAGCGAGGCCGACCGTGCCCACGGGCAGGCCCGCGCGCTTCGTGGTGTGTTCAGCCGAGGGTTGGTTCCTTGCAAGCAAGAGCGAAGAACGGCACCTATGCGACCGCCTTGCGTCGTGCCACACTCACACCAGGGGACCGTCCGAGAGGAGTCGCTGCATGATGAGCGTCAGTCGACTCCGTTGCTTCCTCGTCGGTCACAGCTGGCTAAGAGTTCCGGACGGCGGAGGAGCCGACAGGTCAGACGGATTCTCCCTACGTTGCCGACGGTGCGCGGCCGAGAACTACAACAAGTCCAGCGGCGTGAGTGGCGCGATGCTCTGGGGCTTTAGAGGCCCACCCTCTTAGTTGCCACGACTCGGTTCAGAACTGGCTGTGTGCACGACGATGACCATCGGGTGCGACGGCCGTCCGATAAGCAGCTGCCCTTCGAGTCGCTTCGCCAACAGTCACGGCCGAAAGCAGTTGAGCCCCGGACCATCCATGCGCGACGAGGCGCGCGGGTCTCGGGGTTGACCACGACTGGCCGTCGGTAGGGGGTGGGGTGCTGTTGGCCGTTCGTGGCATCCGGCCGGCAACGAAAGAGCCATCGACGGTGGCAGGGCGGCCGCTACTACTGGCATGCACGCGTGAAACGCATTCCAACGCTTACGCGGCACGGGCTCTTGTGATCATCGCCTGGTTGTCGCTCTCATCGGCGGCTTGATCATCGGTTCACGTGAGCGCGGGATGGCGCGTGTAGTCAGTTCGAGGCATTTGCAATACCGGACGGGCCAGATCGGCTGATCGCTCTGACGCAATTGTGCGGCGTCGCTACGTTTGGCCCTTCGGTGGTCGCGGCGCAGTCGCGTTGCCACGCCCCTCATGAGGGAGCCAGCCTTGCTCACTTCTTCCGCCCGTCGCCTGTCCCTCGCCTCGATCGCCACAGCGGTGGCGGCCGTCGGGCTGACGGCCATGCCAGCGGCCGCCGACTCGACGCTGCCGTCGGTGAGCGCGACGGTCCCCGCCGGCGGCATCGTGAGCACGGGCGACACCGTCTCGGCCACGCACCCGGTGCAGCTTTCGGTCACAACCGACACCGGCGGCACGATCACGATCAACACCGCCGACCTGCTCGCCGGGGCCGCGCGCAACGGCATGGGCGTCGACGACCACACCCGATACTTCAACCCGCGCTTCGTCGTCCCGCCGGGCGGCGCTCACCTCTCCGCTGCGTCGCTGCTCATCGACGGCGCGCTGGTGCCGGGGTCGACGCAGTACCACGGGCCGGGTTACCAGGTAGCCCCTCAGATCTGGCTCAACACCGTCGACGACAGCATGCCCGCCGGCAGCGGTCCCGGGCTCGCCACCGCCACAAAGCTGCCTGACGGCAACTACACCGTGCCGCTCAACGTCGACCAGCTCAACAGCGACAACGCGCAGGGCTCGAGCCTCAAGATCGACGTCGGCCGGCCGAAGTTCTTCGGCTACGGCAACTTCGCCGGCACCGGGTCCCTCCTCAAGACGGGCATGTCCGCCCGCGACGCCATCGCCGGCCGGATGTACGCCTTCGGCTCGTGCTCGGTCTACTGCACCGACAGCACGACCATCACCCTGTCGGTGGCGGACGCGAGCTGGCTCGGGGCCACGAACCGGGTGCTGTCATCCAGCCCCTTGCTGGGGATGACGTACGCCTACAGCGGCCACCTCGTCCCCTCGGCCAACGGGAACGCGCTCCTCACCCGTGCGCTCCATAAGCAGGCAGCCGCCAAGACCGTGTGCACCACCAGCCGCCTCGCGAACGGGTGGCTCTCCACCACCTGCGTGCCGCCGAAGATGCGTGTCATGGTGGCGACCGTGCGGACCGTGATCCGGGGCACCGTGCCCGGCGACGTCATCGTCAAATCGGGGCTGCTGAAGCTCACCGCCAACTGATTCCGACGGCCCTCGGCGCTACGGGATCGTGTACGGGCGGACGGTCGTCGCCATCGTGCCGGACGCAGCCGGTGCTCTCGCTCCCGGATTCCTCGTTCGAACCCTTCGACCTGGCCGCTTAGGGCCTGCGTGCTTTGAGCACGAAGAACGCCGCGACGCCGAGGATGATCGCAAGCGTCGTCGTGATTGGTCCCAAGTGGTCACCAAAAGACGCGGGCAATGCGCTCGCCCCGGCCAGGTTCGTCACGTCCGGCATCTACGGCGGCAAGGCTCGGTCCAACCTCGCATGCCGGCATTGAGTGAGATACGGCCGGCTACCGTCGCAGACCGCCGTCCTCGTCGGCAGCGACGAGGAGCAGCTTTCAGCCGCCGTCGCACGCGGCTGGGGCCATGTCCGGATGGCCTTCGCACCAGTTCCTCCCGGGACTTCATCGCCCGCCGGTGTCGGCGCGCCCTTTTCGTTGTGCTGGGTCCTGCACGGGTGGATGCTCCGCAGACCAACATAAGGAGAAACGATGGCCGTCATCGTCAAGCAGGTCATGCCCGCCGTAGTTCCGATGGACATGATCGAGGCGGTCACGAAGGAGATGGACGTCGACAGCTCGCCGCCGCCCGGGATGCTCGTACACACGCACTACGAGCAGGACGGGCGCATCCACATCATGGACGTCTGGGAGTCACGTCAAGCCCATCAGGAGTTCGTCGAGGCGCGGCTGCTGCCCGCGATGGGCAAAGTCGCCGCGAACCAGGGCTTCGACCTGGAGGCTGCCGGACCCCCCGACACCGTCATCACCGACGTTCACCGGGTCGTCCGCGGAAGCTGAAGCAGTCCGATAGCGGCCCAGTGGTAGAACGCTCTCACGCGTTGACGGGAAACGCTGCCGCGAGCAGGTCGTGATCGCTGCTGCCACCCTGACCGGTAGAGACGCCATCCTGGGATTCATGAACGAGGAGCTCGCGAAGCTCGACATGCAACAGGAGATCTCCGCGATCTCCGAGCACGGCGACTTCGCGACGGTCTACGTCGCCTCCCGCTCCACAAGCGAGGACGGCCTCGAGCAGATCGTGAACTGGGCCGATCTCTTCCAGTTCTCGCCGGGCACGAACACCATCTGCGGCCACGTGTCGCTCTCCGCCTGAACTCTCGAAGCATCATTCCTTGCTTCTGGGCCGGAGAGGCTTGCGGGTGTTCTTTGCTCAAGGCCGCCGGGGTCGGACCGGCCCGACCGTCGTGTTAGGAGTTTGGGAAACCTTTCCTGGATGTCCAGGTAGGTTTCCCCGATGTCGAGACTCGAAGGCTGGCTCGCGTCCGGCGTTGGAGGGTCAGTGCTGACAGTGCGAGGGCATTGCGGCCGCTGGTGGCGGATCTGTATTGTCATGACGGTTCTCGCCGCGTGCACACAGGTCCTGTCAGGATCGGCTGTTGCGTGTCCGCCGCCGACTGCTCCGATCGATGTGTCGGCGACCGCGACCGAGGGCACAGCGACGGTGTCTTTCAGCGCCTCTGCGGATGCGACTTCCTTCACTGTCGAGTCATCGCCCGACGGCCTCCGAGTCACGGGGGATGCGTCACCGATCACCATCTCGGATCTGAGTTGGCATATGCCGTACCAGTTCACGGTGACGGCGACCAGCGCTTGTGGCCAGAGCACACCTAGTGAGCCCAGCGCGGCTGTGACACCGTCGAGCACTCGAGGAAGCATCGAAGGGCCCCTGATCTACCCCCGGCCTACCCGTTCCGTCCTAGTCGGGGCGGCCGCCCCGGTCTCGATCACTGTGCCAGGTGGTGGCGGCGTCATTCTGCTCGCCGAGAGCGCTCCTTCTCAGCGATTCGTCGTCGTCCGCCGATTCGACACGGGATCTGACGCTCGCGCCTCCGCCTCGGTACACCCCCGCAGCAATACGGCGCTGTTTGCTCGCAACAGCAACGGTGACTC
>JAODNF010000029.1 GCA_025464915.1 Frankiales bacterium
TTGCGGTGGTCCCAGGAGTGGACGGCGACCTCGTGGCCCCCGTCGACGACCTGCCGGGCCACGTCGGGGTAGCGCTCGCACATCTCGCCGAGCAGGAAGAACGTCGCCCTCGTGTCGAGCTTTGCCAGCAGGTCCAGGAACCGCGGGGTGCTCTGCGCGTCGGGACCGTCGTCGAACGTCAGGGCCACGTGCCCGGCGCGTCCCCGGCCGTTGATGCGCGGCGCGAACCGCTTGCCCATCGGCACGAACGTGGTCATCGGCGCCGCCTGGACGGCAGCGGCCACGGCCCCGCAGGCGAGCAGGGCTCGGCCGATCATGGGCCCAGCCTCAGGACTCGTCGGTGAAGACGTCCGCGAGCGGGCGCTGGGGCAGAGCTCTGCCGGTGGTCAGTGCCGTCAGCGCCTTGAGGTCCTGCTCGACCTGCGTGGAGGTCCGGCCGCGCTCGTCGAGGATGACCACGTCGCCGAGCTTGACGTCGGCCGGCAGCACGCCGTCGCGCACGATCACCTTGCTGAGCGCCAGGCGGACCTTGTGGTCGCGCGCGACCGTCCACTCGACGATGCCCGGCGCCTTCAGGCACACGACGCGGGGGCGCTCGCCGGGGGCGTAGGACACGGCCTGGGCGGCGTTGTTCATCGACTTCTGCAGGGTGCGCGGGTTGCGGCTGCGCACGCCCGTGTCGGCGCCGACGACGCTGATCCCCTCGGAGACGAGGGCCTGCACGTCGGTCGCGGTCGGCGCGTTGCCGCTGTGCCGGACGGCGACCGTCGTGGAGTAGCTGCGCAGCGCGTTGACGACCTTCGCGTCGGCAACCTGGTCGTGGTCGACGAGGGCGGCGACGTAGACGGCGCGCTTGCTGTTGGCGACGCCGACGCCGTGCTCGCTGGCCTGGGCCACGCCGAAGGAGACGGCGGTGATGGAGAGGGGTACGCCGGCAGCGACCGCCCCTACGCGGGTCGCCCACGTGCGTGCCGCCGGGCGCTGCGGGACGACGACGGGTGCCTGGGCGAGCTCGAGGAGCTCTTCGGTCGGGTCGGTGAGGAACATGCCGCGCGCACGGGCCACCATCGCGGCGCCCTCGTCCGTGCGGGACAGCCGGCGGATCTCGCCGATGAGCTCGTCCTCGGATGTCGCGTCGGCGGCGACGCCGGCGTTCTTCATGGCGAGGGAGTTGCGGTGGCCGTGGCCCGGCAGGCAGGCGTAGCCGATGACGGGGACGCCGATGGCGAAGCCCTCGAGGCACGACAGGCCACCCGCGTTGTGGATCATCACGTCCGAGGCGGCCAGCAGGCGGCGTACCTCCTTCGTCCATCCGAGGCCGATGATCCCGGCCTCGTTGTCGAGCTCCTTGAGCAGGTCCTCGTTGCGGCCGCACAGCACGACCGGGACGCCGACGCCGGCGTCACGGATGGCCCGCGCCGTGTCGCCGATGTTGCCGACGCCCCAGGACCCACCGACGAGCAGCACCAGGTGCTGGTCGTCGGTGAGACCGAGCAGCTCGCGCCCGGTGCTGCGCTCGTCGGCCGTGGCGGGCTCGAGGAACGTGTCGGGCAGGACCGGGCCGACAGCCTCGGCGTGGACGCCGACGCGGTTGATCGACTCGACGGCACTGCCGTGCCAGACGGTGAAGTTCTTGTCGAGGCCCTTGTGCAGCCACAGCGCGTGCACGTCGACGTCGGTGAGGAAGCCGACGGCGGGGATCGGGAGCTTGCCGGCCTTGCGCAGTGCTCCGGTCGCCTGGCAGCCGAGCGGGTAGGTCGAGATGACGACGTCGTAGTCGCGTGCGAGCTTGCGGACCTTGCGCTTGCCCATCTGGCCCAGCCACTGGGCGATGGGGGAGATGACGCCCTGGTCCATCTTCCCGTAGAGCCACTCGTAGGACGCGGGCGCGTGCTTGAGCTGCTGCTGGTAGAAGCCGCGGTAGAAGGGGCCCATCCGGCCGGGGAGCATCTCGAGGTAGTCGAAGACCTTGGCGTCGGCGCCGCGGGCGTGCAGGCGACGCTCGAGCTCGTAGGCGACGCCGTCGTGACCCGCGCCCATCGCAGCGCTGATGATCATCACAGCAGGCACGTCAGAGGTCGCTCGTGCGCGCGCACGGGGCACCGCGCACCTCCACAGGACCGTGGCCGCCCACGCTGGCGGCCCTCGTTGATCAAGTGTGCCAGGTGAGAGCTGTGAGCGCGCGAAGGTTTGCCCCTCGGCGTGGTGAGAGGTCCGTCACTGTGCGTCAACGCGTGACGAGCCGCACCACCGCGTGGGCGTGTCGCTGCCCTACCCGGGTACCTGCCACCCCGAACATAGGACGAGGCCCCTTCCATGTAGGAGATGGAAGGGGCCTCGCGACGGTCCCGGTGCCCCAGATCGGTCTTGCGACACGACCCTGGCCTTCCGGACCCGCGTGGACCCGTCTCGCCGGCTGCCCTTGCGGGTGCCCTGCCGACCTGGTCCCCGGTCCTGGCCGGCGTCCGCCTTGCGGCGGTGCCCTGCCCGGTCCGGTCGGACCTGCCTGCCGGCCTGCCTTGCGGCTGCCCTGCCTCTCGGTCCCCGGCTGTCGCCGGCTGCGCCTTGCGGCGTGCCCTGCGGCCTCCGGTGGGACCTGAGTGCGGACCTGCCTTGCGGCCGTCCCGCCTCTCGGTCCCGTGGTCCTGAGTCCCAGCTGGCCTTGCGGCTGCTCTGTCTCTCGGTCCTGGGCTCCGGTGCCGTTGCGCCTTGCGGCGGTCCGTCCGGTGGCCCCGGGCCCGGTGCCGGGCTGCCTTGCGGCGGCCCTGTCCGTAGCCCGTTGTCGCTGGATCCCGCTGCCGGTGACCTTCGCCTTCGGCGTCACCCGAGTTGCCCCGTCGTCGCCGTAAGCGCTGTCTGCCGCCCTCGGTCCTTGCGACGCCGCTCCGTGTCCAGCGCCTGCTCTTGCGAGCTGACCCCGAACAGCGTTCCGGCCGCCAGCGGCCTTCGTCGTACCCCCTCGCCGGTCCGGTCTCCCGGTCCTGCGCGGCTCCGGAAGTCGCCCCCCGGGTGGTCCGTCGTTCCTTCTGGCTGGGGGATGTCTAGTGCTCTGTGACGCGCAGCACAAGCCCTGGGAACAAAGAAGTTTCGACCAGTTCTGCCGCCCACAGGATGTCCCCAGGCCGCCCGCGTGTCGTCCCCAGTTCACTCCGGTTATGCACCGGTTGTGCACCGCTCCGTCCCCACCCTGTGGACATCTCCGGGGCGTCGGCGCTGGAAGGCGGACGAGGTCACATCGTCGGCGGCGGACCTGCTCTCAGAGCGCGACACCGTGGGCGCGCAGCCAGCCGATCGGGTCGACGGCCCGGTCGTCGACCCGGACCTCGGCGTGCAGGTGCGGCCCGGTCGACTCGCCCTCGGAGCCGACGAGGGCGATCACCTGGCCCGCGTGGACGGGGCCGCTCTCGACGACGATCCGCGACACGTGCCCGTAGACGGTGGTCACGCCGCCGGGATGGCTGAGCACGACCTCCTGTCCGAAGCCGCGGGCCGGTCCGGCATAGAGCACCACGCCGTCCGACATGGCATAGACCGGCGCCCCGTAGGGCGCGCCGACGTCGATGCCGTCGTGGAACTTCACGACGTGCTCGATGGGGTGCATCCGGTAGCCGAAGCCGGAGGTGAGGTGGCCGCCGACGATCGGGAACACCCAGCCGCCGCGCACGACGCGGTTCGTGCGGACGTACTGGACGGCGGTGACGGTCGTTCCGGGGGCTGCCGCTCGGGCCAGCCTGGCGCTGTCCTCCGACGGGCGCTGCGGGGCGCTGAGCAGCAGGCCCGTGCCGGCAGTGAGACCGAGCTCCTCGGCGCGCTGGCTGTCCACGACCAGGCCGATGCCCGGGATCGCGGTCGTCGTGAACGACCCGACCCGCAGCCTGGAGGGGAACGTGCCCTGCATGAGGACCTCGCCGCCGAGCGGGAGCTCGTAGGCGCGGCCGACGACGTGGGCGACCGCCCCGTCACCGGCGGCGACGGACTGCCAGACGGCGGTCGACTCTGCGGTCCCCTTGGGAGTCCACGCGCGGAAGGTCGACGGGTCGACGCCGAGGGCGGTGGTCTTGCCCTTCTCGACGAAGACCTTGCCGGCGCTCACGAGCAGGGCCGCCTTCGCTCCGGTGGCGCTCATGAGGCGCTTCACCTGGGCTGGGGTGAACGGCTGGTCGGACGTCACGAGAACCGTCGTGGGGATGCGCTGCTTGAGCGCTGCCACCGGGGGCACGGGGGTCGCGGTCGGGGTCGGGGTCGCGCCGACCGGTGCGGTGGTCGTCGTGGTGTGGCGCGCGAGGACCAGGCCGCCGCCCGCGACGGTGAGCCCGAGGGCGAGCAGCGCGACGGGGAGTGCCTTCAGCACTCGCGGCGAGACGCGCACGGACCCCATGGTCCCCGCATCGGCCGTTCGAGCGGGGGACCTAAGAGGGCAGCGGGATGCCCAGGACCTCTTCGGTGATCTCCCAGAGGCGCGCGGCGGTGACCGGGTCGCTGCCCGTCGTGTAGACGTCGAGCAGGTGCGGCCGGCCGCGCCACTGGTTGAGCAGCTTCGGGCCGACGAACGAGCCGCTCGGGGCGTCGAGGGCCATCAGCGTCGGGCGCGCACCTGCCGTGGCCGACTGCAGGACCGAGGGGCCGAGGACCTTCGCGGCGGGCACCAGCCAGCCCTGCCCGTTCTCGCGCAGCTGGCGCAGGAACAGGTTGGTCCAGCTCACACCGGGGTGCGCGGCCACGGTCGGCACCCGGTCGCCGACGCGCCGGTGCAGCTCCTGGGCGAACAGCAGGTTGGCCTGCTTGGTGTTGGCGTAGACCGACATCGGGTCGTACGCCGGCGGCGTCACGAGCTCCTCGGCAGTGCTGCCGGGGTGCAGCCGGCCGCCTCGGGCGGCGATCGAGCTGATCAGCACGATCCGCTTCGTCCGGCCGAAGAGCCTCGCGATCAGCGCCGCGTGGCCGAAGTGGTTGGTGCCCATCTGGCGCTCGAGGGCCTGGGTGGTCATGAGCATCGGACCGCCCATGACGCCGGCGTTGCACACCAGGGCATCGACCTCACCGGTCTGCTCGGCGAACCGCTGGACGCTGTCGAGGTCGGCCAGGTCGAGCTGGCGCACCTCGAAACCCGGCGCGTCGCGCTGCGAGCGGGCCACGTCGCGGCAGCCGAGCGTCACGTCGGCGCCCTGCTCGCGGAGGGCCTGCGCGGCCTTAAGGCCGATGCCGGAGTTGCCCCCGGTGATGACGACCGAACGGCCGCCCCAGGTCACTTGAAGTCGGGCGGCGCAGAGGTGACGGCGTTGGGCGTGTTGCTGTAGCCGGGCTCGACCTTCGTGCCACCGGCCTGCTCGGTCACGGCCCAGACGCCGACGGAGTAGACGACCACGCCGAGGACGGCGGTGATCCAGAGCTTTGCCATGCCGGACAACCTACCGTCAGCCGTCGAGACCGAGCACCAGGGGGAGCACCGCGCCGGCCCCGGCGCGTCGCAGCACCCGGGCGGCCTCGGTGAGCGTCCAGCCGGAGTCGCTGCGGTCGTCGACGAGCAGCACCCGCTGCCCGTCGAGCTCCCACGAGAGGGGTACGACGAAGGCGCCGTGCACGGACCGCGCGCGCTGCGCGGAGTTGCTGCCGGCGTGGGACGGCTGCCCGACCAGCTCGAGGGTCCCGAGCGGCGTCAGCCTGCCGAGCTCGGCGAGCTTCGCCGCGAGCGACCCGACGAGCTGCGGACGGCTCCGGGAGGGGACGGCGACGACCGCCGTCGGGCGCTCCTCCCAGTCCCAGGCGGCGAGCACCGTCACGACCGCGTTCACGACGTCCTGCGGCGCCGGCTGGTCGGGGGCCCGCAGCAGCTCGCGCAGCCGGGTGCCCCAGCCGAGGTCCGAGAGGCGCCCGAGGGCCCGGCCCGGGGCGGCCTGGTCGTCGGCGCCGATCCGGCCCTTGAGCTCCTCCAGGCCGGTCGGCCACATCTTGCGGGGCTCGAGCACGATGCCAGGCCGGCCGAGGGCCTCCTGCGCCGCCTGCAGCGTCGACGCGTCGACATCGGTCGACAGCGGCCGGCCGAGGCAGTTGTCGCAGCGGCCGCAGGGCTCGGCCCCCGGGTCGTCGAGCTGCCGCCGCAGGTACTCCATCCGGCAGCCGGTGGTGCTGACGTAGTCGCGCATGGCCTTCTGCTCGGCCTTGCGGTCCGCCTCCACCTGCGCGTACCGGTCGGCGTCGTAGGCCCACGGCTGGCCGGTTCCCGTCCACCCGCCCTGCACGCGACGGACCGCCCCGTCGACGTCGAGGACCTTGAGCATCGTCTCGAGCCGGGTGCGACGCAGCTCGACCCGCGGCTCGAGCGCCGCCGTCGAGAGCGTCACGCCGTCGAGGGCGGTCAGCACCTGGCGCACCTGCTCCTCAGGCGGGAAGGCGAGCGAGGCGAAGTACTGCCAGATCGCCTCGTCCTCGCGGCCCGGGAGCAGGACGACCTCGGCGCGCTCGACGCCACGACCGGCGCGGCCGACCTGCTGGTAGTAGGCGATCGGCGACGCAGGGGCGCCGAGGTGCACGACGAACCCCAGGTCCGGCTTGTCGAACCCCATGCCCAGGGCGCTGGTGGCGACGAGCACCTTGATGCGGTTCGCGAGCAGGTCCTCCTCGGCCTGCCGGCGCTCCGCGTCGTCGCTCTTGCCGGAGTACGCGACGGCCGAGATCCCTTGGGAGGCAAGGAAAGCAGCGACGTCCTCGGTCGCGGCGACGGTCAGCGTGTAGACGATGCCGGAGCCCGTGGACCGCCTGAGCCAGTCGACCAGCCAGGCCAGCCGCCGCGCCGGGTCGGGAAGCACGGCGGCGGACAGGTGCAGCGACTCGCGCTCGAGGGTGCCCCGCAGGACCAGGGTGTCGTTGCCGAGCTGGGTCGCGACGTCGGCGACGACGCGGGCGTTGGCGGTGGCGGTCGTCGCGAGCACCGGCACGCCAGGGCGGAGGTCCTCGAGCAGCGTCCTGATGCGGCGGTAGTCCGGACGGAAGTCGTGGCCCCAGTCGCTGATGCAGTGCGCCTCGTCGATGACGACCAGCCCCGCCGTACCCGCCAGTGCGGGCAGCACCTCGTCGCGGAAGCCCGGGTTGTTGAGGCGCTCGGGACTGACCAGCAGCACGTCGATCTGGCCCGCGTTGATCTCGTCATAGACCTCCTGCCACTGGTCCACGTTGCTCGAGTTGACCGTGGTGGCCCGGATGCCGGCGCGCTCGGCCGCTGACACCTGGTTGCGCATCAGCGCGAGCAGCGGGCTGACGATGACGGTCGGGCCGGCGCCCTGCTCGCGCAGCAGCGCGGTCGCGACGAAGTAGACGGCTGACTTGCCCCAGCCGGTGCGCTGCACGACCAGCGCCCTGCGGTGCGCCTCGACCAGCGCGCTGATCGCCGTCCACTGGTCGTCGCGAAGGCGGGCACCGGCACCGGCCAGTGCCTGCAGGACCTGCTCGGCGCGCTCTCTCACCCGGTGGACGCTAGGCGTTGGGTGCGACGCACCGGTCGCAGCGTCCACAGGGGTAGGGCACCGGCTCGCCGAAGGGGGCCAGCAAGTCCTGGCGCAGGCAGCGTCCCGAGCCGGCACGGACGGCCCGGGCAGGGGCAACCTTCTCGATCTCGTCGCGCCACTGGTCGGGCTTTGGGTCGTGCAGCGCGACCAGGCTCGCCGGCCGCACCCGCCCGAGCGGCGGCGGCTCGGTCGCCAGCAGCACGTCCAGCCGTCGGGACCGC